>JAFUDW010000197.1 GCA_017464225.1 Clostridia bacterium
GCGTATTTCCGGTGCGCTCTTTGCGCCAACCCCTTTTTAATCAACTGCGGGAAGCTGTCTGTTCAACACGCCAAGCAACATCCGCAACTGGCGGGTCTGGGGGCTTCGAGCGCCCGGAAAACCTTCCCGAGGGGCCCGCAGCGCTTGGAAAATGCCCCCGTGCGGGCATTTTCAGCGAGGGCGGGTTGGCAGACCCCGGACTGGTTTTCAGCGAGAAGCGGGCCGGTAGGCCCCGGACAGCCTCCCCACCCTGGCAGGGTTCTTAAGGGGCGGCGCCCCTTAACGTTCTCCCCCTTCCAGCCCCGTATTTATTGATCATTGGCTACATCGCCTCTTCGCTCTCGTTCTGAGAAGAAAACAGAGTGCAGCCCATGGCCCTGAAATAGGCGATCCGCTCGCGGATCGCTTTGGGCTCCACCTCAAAATACGCGGCCAGGCAGGAAACGCAATAAAATGCGGAAGCGCCTCTGTTGATCAGTTTTTTGGTGATCGCGATCTCATCCGGGGAAACGGCCTTTCCGCATTTGCAGCAGACGGATGCCTGAAGGCTCATGCTTTTTCGATCCTGCATGTCATCACCCTGCAGGCATGGGAGGGCACCCTGACGCTCACATAATCCCGCTTCAGGCCCAGATCCTCGCCTGTTATAACGTCGCGGAAGCGCAAAGCGCAACCGCTGGCGGCGGGCAGGCCGGCGTCGGCAAAGATAAAGGGGACCTGGCCGGGCTTGGGCGAAAAGTTAAAGAACCCCACGGCAAATTCATGATTGCTCATATGCTTGAAAAGCGTGAGCCCCGTATCGGGAAACTCCTCCCAGCCGCCCGGCACATCCGGCCCGTTATACACCATCCGTCCCCGGTACACCGCCTGGGGAACGCGGCCCTCGGCGTCCTGATTGATGCGCAGGAGCTCCGGATTGAGCACCAGCTTTTCCGCGAAGGCCGGCATGCTGCGCACGTCCGCGCCCAGCATCAGCGGAGCTCCCAGCAGGCACCACAGGGCAAACTGCGTCTGATATTCCTCATCGGTGCAGGCTTCGCCCAGGGCCACGTTTCCCTTGCCGTACATGCCCACGGTGAGCATATCGATATCGTTATAGCAGTTGGCGCCGCTCATGCAGAAATTCGGCAGCTGGGAGCGGGCAATGGAGGAAAAGGATTTGAAATTATCCTGAATATCCCCCGTGGAACGATACATGTGCGCGCCCAGCGACCTCATCCATTTCCAGGGCTCGTCCGTTCCCCAGTTGCAGGCGGCAAACAGGATATCCCGCCCGCTGGCCTTCAGCGCCATGGACATGGTGGCGTAGCGGTTTTGCCCATCCGCGTTGGCCGGAAAATTGCAGAAATCATATTTCAGGTAATCCACGCCCCATTCGGCGAAGGTGGCCGCGTCGATAAACTCGTGATCGTAAGAGGCGGGGTAACCGGCGCAGGTCTGCACGCCCGCGCAGGAGTACATGCCAAACTTGAAGCCCAGGGAATGCACATAATCCGCCAGGGCCTTCATGCCGTGGGGAAATTTCGCCGGATCAGGCGTCAGGCGGCCATCCGCTCCCCGCTCCCGCAGGCTCCAGCAATCGTCTATGACGATGTATTGATATCCGGCGTCCAGATAGCCCTTTTTCTTCATGATCTGCGCCGTTTCACGGATCAGCGCATCGGAAATATCAGCGCCAAAGGTGTTCCAGCTGTTCCAGCCCATGGGCGGTGTCGTCAGCAGCATATGTGTTTCCTCCTTTTTATTCAGCTCATTTCAGTGTTTTTTGGCGGTATTGCTCCGGTGATATCCCTACGCGCGCCTTGAAGGCGCGGTAATAGCTGGAGTAATCCATAAAGCCGCATTGGAAGCAGGCGTCCTTGGGCTTCGCGCCGTGGCGGATCATCTCCTGGGACGCCTGGATCCGCCGGATCATCAGGTATTGATGCACCGATATCCCGGTGTAGCTTTTGAATGCCCGCAGCAGATAATACTTACTTATATGAAAGCTGCCGGCCAGATCATCCAGCGAAAGCGGTTCCGTGGAATGCTTGTTGAGAAAGCGGATCAAATCGCTCATCCCCTTGCTGTAATTGTCCTGGGGGATCTCGTCCACGGAGGTCAGCATACTCAGCGTCCGGATCAGGAAAGCGCTGAACTGATACCGGTTGGCCAGCTTATCGGCGGGCCGCGGCAGATCGGAATCGGCGATGATCCCATCTATCTGGGGAATCAGCCCATCCAATTCATTTTCGTCAATATGAAAGCAATAGCGTCCATCCTGGGTCATCTTTTCCATTGTTTCGGGAATATCGTAATTCGCGGTGCTGATGGAATTCAGGAAGCCCCGCGTGACATAGAGATAGATACGCTCATAGGGCGCCTGCGCGTCCAAATGGATGTTGCGATGCGTCACCCCCGGAGGATAGATCAGCACGTCTCCCTTGGCAGGCTGAAAGTCAAGCCCTTCCGCCATGATCCGGGTGTGCCCGGAAACAAAAAAGAAAATCTCAAAAAACGGATGGCTGTGGGAAATCGCCGGCTGCGGGGAATGCCCTGTAAAATGATAGGCCTCAAAATCGCGGCCCGGGGGCATTTGATGATTGTGATCCCAATATTTATGATGGTTCATATTCTATCACCCTTTCTATTTTATGTCAACTTTTGCAATAAAACAAGCACTTTTTCACATTTACCAATTATATTTTCTATTGTAGAATAAAATAGTATAAATGGCGGCGAAAGAAAACATAAAGCATGCAGATCATTGCGCAATATCAAATAGCCTGATAAAAGCTGTTTATTCCGTATCCCGTCGCGGGCCGGTCTGCCGCATCGCATCCATTGAATCAGCCAAACGCCCAAGGAGGCCGCATGATGAAAAGGCATGGAAAACCGCGAAGCATTTTTCGCAGGATCGCCATCCTGACGCTTTGCTGCGCTTTTTTGCCGCTGAGCGCGGCCTCGGCGGAGGAGAGCGTCATGCGCCTGGAAGCGGAAGAGGGCACGCTGCTTGGCAATGTAAAAGCGGCGTATTCCGGAGAGGGCGGCTGGGTGGAAGGTTTCCGGGAAGCCGGCGACGCGGTTGAAATGAACGTCGCCGTCAAAGCGGACGGCATGTATGATATCGCCGTCATTTTGGCCAGCGCGGACGGCGGGCACAAGGAAAACCCGCTGCTGGTGGATGGCGAACGCGTCGCCAGCGCCGCGGTAGAGGGGAAGGAATTCCAGAGGACCGTTCTTTCCTATATATATTTGACTGCTGGAGAGCATACCCTGGGCCTGGGAACCAGCTGGGGCTGGGTGAAGGTGGACGCCTTTGAAATCAGCCCTTCCGCGCCGCTGCCGGAAGATATCTACCGGGTCTCGCCCGTGCTTGCGGTCCCCGATCCCTCTCCGGAGGCCCAGCGGATGTTTGACTGGATGTGCGAAATCTACGGCAAAAAGATCATCACAGGCCAAAACTGCGACGGCGGCATGTACGGCATGGAAAACCAGGCGGTCTGGCGCGCCACGAATGGCCTGTATCCCGCCCTGCTGGGCCTGGATATGATGGACTACAGCCCATCCCGCGCCGAACGCGGTACAGAGGGCAAATCGGTGGACCAGGCCATTCAATACTGGGAAAACGGGGGCATCGTTACCTTCTGCTGGCACTGGAACGCCCCTTCTCCCTATCTGACCGAGGAACGGTGGTATTCCGGGTTTTATACCCAGTATACGTCTTTCGACCTGAAAAAGGTCATGGAGGGCGAAGATCAGCAGGGTTATGCGCTGCTGATGAAGGATCTGGAAGCGATCGCTGTCCAACTGAGGCGCTTGCGGGACGCCGGCGTGCCGGTGCTCTGGCGGCCCTTGCATGAGGCCAGCGGCGGCTGGTTCTGGTGGGGCGCGTCGGGCCCGGAGGCCTATAAATGGCTGTGGAACCTGATGTTTGATACATTCACCAACCAATATCGCCTCAACAACCTGATCTGGGTCTGGAACGGACAAAGCGCCGATTGGTACCCGGGAGACGCGACGGTGGATATCATCGGCGAGGATATTTACCCTGGCGAGCGCGTGTACAATTCCCAGAGCGCTCAATTTATGGAATGCCTGAAGTATACCGATGCGCGGAAGATGATCATCCTCTCGGAAAACGGCTGCGTGCCCGATCCGGACTTCCTTTTCCGGGACGGCACGGTATGGGGCAGCTATTGCACCTGGGGCGGGGAGTTTGTCCTCAAGAACAAAAAGTTCAACAAACCCAGCGAGCAATACACAGAAGTCTGGCTGCTCAAAAAGATGTACACGGACGAACGCTCCGTGACAAGGGCTGATATTCCCAACCTGAGGGGCGGCGCAGAATGACGGCCGCTCGGCAGAAAATAAGGACAGGAGATAAGCAAGGATGAAAAAATGGATGGGATTAGCGGTGGCGCTGGCCATTTTTCTGACGGCGATACCCGCCCTGGCCGCCACAGATTTATCCATCTCACAGTATGAAACCCTGGTGAGCACATACTCCATCGACGCCAGCATCCCCTCGTACGCGGAATATCAGGCCTCCCACGGTGAGGAGCGGCCCCATGGAAAAATCGAGATCGATGCCGCCGATTGTATCCGCTATGAGGAGGACGGGGCCGCGGAGCCCCTTGTGCTGTCCGGCTACGCCGGCATGGCGGGCGACGCCCTGCTCACCGGAGAAGAAGCGCTGGCGGAATGGGAATTCAGCGCGGAGGAGGCGGGCTGGTATGATCTGCAGCTGGAGTATTATCCGTACCCGGGCAAAAACTCCGAAATACAGCGCGCTTTCTTTATTGATGGGAAGCTGCCCTATGATGAATTGGCCCTGGTGACCTTTACCCGCATCTGGCGGAACGACCTGCACGAGCAGGTGTTCCGGGAAACCGATGAAAACGGCATCGATGCCATCCGATGGCGCAGGGACAACCAGGGGAATGATCTGAAGCCCTCCCCGGAGGAAGCGCCGGAATGGATACGGACAGCCCTCTACGACAGCAACGGCTATATCACCGACAGCCTGAGCGTTTATCTTGAACAGGGGACGCACACCCTGTCCATGCTTTCGCTGCGGGAGCCCATGCTTCTGCGCAGGATCACCCTGGAAAACGGCGAAAAGCCGCTGCCCTATGACGCGATGAACCGGGACGGTCTCCCTCAGGCGCAGGGCGTTTCGGTGCGCATCGAAGCCGAAACAGCGGAAAAAACCTCCTCCCAAATGCTCTATCCCGTGCAGGAGCAGGGCTCGGCGGCAGTATATCCCGCCAGCGCCCGGTATCTGCTCAACAACACCATTGGCGGCAATGCCTGGAAAAGCGCCGGCCAGTGGATCGAATGGCGTTTTTCCGTGCCCCAGGAGGGCGATTATTGCCTGACCTTCTACGACAAGCAGAATTTTGTCCGCGGCATCGACGTGTACCGGAAAATCTACGTGGACGGCGATGTGCCCTTCCAGGAGTTCAGCGCTTTGCCCTTCGCGTACAGCCAAAGCTGGCGCATGGAAACGGCTTCCGGCAAAAACGGGGAACCCTTCCGCCTGCACCTGAGCGCGGGCGAGCATACCCTGCGCATGGAGGTCGTGCTGGGCGAGATGGCCGATATCATCAGCCAGGTGCAGCAATGCGTGCTCAAGCTCAACGGCATCTACCGCCAGGTGCTCTATATCACGGGCGTTTCCCCCGATGTCAACCGCGACTACCAGATCGAAAGGAACCTGCCCGGCCTAAAGCAGGAGCTATTGGACGTAAAAAGCGATCTGCGCCGGGCGATCGAAACGCTGGAGGCCACGGCGGGCCACTCCAGCGACAAGCTGACGGTGCTTAAAACCATGGACGATCAGCTGGCGGAATTGATCAAGGATCAGGAACGGTTTACCGAGGTGCTTTCCTCCTATAAAACAAACGTGCGCGCCTGCGGCAACTGGATCACACAGGTGCTGGGCCAGCCCCTGCAGATCGACCGGATCTATGTGCACTCCCCCGATGTGCAGCCAAAAGCCGAGAACACCTCCTTTGGCGCGGGGCTGCGCCACGAGGCCAAGCGGCTCTATAACTCCTTTGTGATCGATTACAACCAGGTCGGCAACATTGTGGAGGAGGACGGCGGCGGCAAGGTCATCACGCTGTGGATCGGCACCGGCCGCGACCAGGCCAACGTGATCAAATCGCTGATCGATGAAAGCTTTACGCCGGAAACCGGCATCAGCGTGAACGTGCAGCTGGTGGATATGAATACCCTGCTGCGGGCCACCCTATCCGGCCAGGGGCCGGACGTGGCTATCCAGGTGGCCAACACCACCGGCATTGCCGGCGCGGTGATGAACACGGGCAACGATACCCCCGTCAATTACGGCTTGCGCCATGCCGTGCTGGACCTGACCGGGTTTTCCGATTTTTCGGAGATCGCCTCCCGCTTCATGCCCAGCGCTCTGGTGCCCTTCTCCTTCAACGGCGCCACCTACGCGCTGCCCGATACGCAGACCTTCCCCATGATGTTCTACCGCAAGGATATCCTGGCGGAGATCGGCCTGGAGGTTCCCAAGACCTGGGACGAGGTGAAGGTGGCCATGAGCGTGCTTTCCAAAAACCAGATGGAATTTGGCATGCTGCCAGGCGAGCAGACCTTCGCCATGCTGCTCTATCAGGCGGGCGGCGAATACTACAGCAAAAACGGAGACCGCTCTGCGCTGAATTCCGACGTGGCTATCAACGTATTCCGCCGCTACTGCGAGTTCTATACCGATTACAAGCTGGACGCCGCCACCTCCGTGGAGGAGCGCTTCCGCACCGGCGAATGTCCCCTGATCATATCGGATTACACCACCTACAACAATTTGCAGGTTTCCGCCCCGGATATCAAAGGGCTGTGGGATTTCACCCATGTGCCCGGCACCCTGCTGGAGGACGGCACGCTGAATACCGCCACCGGGTGTTCCGGCCTGGCCGATATCATCATGAGCGCCACAAAAGAGCCGGAGGCGTGCTGGGATTTCCTCAAATGGTGGACAAGCGCCGAAACGCAGACGCTGTACGGCCGGGAGATGGAATCCCTCATGGGTTCCTCCGCCCGCGTGGCGACGGCCAATCAGGAGGCGCTGGCCAACCTGTCCTGGCCCATCCGGGACTATAAGGAGCTGGCCGCGCAGTTCGCCAACATTCAAGGCATTCCCCAGGTGCCGGGCGGCTACTATACCTGGCGCAACGTGAACAACGCCTTTTACGCCGTCACCACCGACAACGCCAGCAAGGGGCGGAACGAGTCCGGCAACACCCCCCGCGAGGAACTGATGGACAAGATTTACTACATCAACGCAGAGATCACCTACAAGCGCATGGAATTCGGCCTGCCCACGGCCGACCAGGGAAGGGAGGATTAAGATGAGCCGGATAGAAGCCGGGCGCATGCCCAAGGCGCACAGCTACTCCCTTCGGCATGAGATATGGAAAAGCAGAGCCTCCTATATGCTGATGGCGCCCTACTGTATCCTGTTTTTCCTGTTCACCGTCGTGCCCGTGATCATGTCCATTTACCTGTCCTTCACCTATTTCAATATGCTGGAGGCGCCCAGGTTTGTGGGCTGGAGCAACTATGTAAAACTGCTGCTGGAGGACGATATATTCATCGTCTCCCTGCGCAACACGCTGCTCTTCGCCGTGGTGACCGGCCCGGTCAGCTACCTTTTGTGCCTGCTGTTCGCCTGGATTATTAACGAGTTCAAGCCCCGCCTGCGCGCCGTGCTGACGCTGATCTTCTACGCGCCCTCCATCTGCGGCAACGCTTACATGGTATGGAACCTGATCCTGACGGGCGACCGCTACGGGTACCTGAACGGCCTGCTGCTGCGGCTGGACTTCATCAACGAACCCATCCTGTGGATGCAGACGGAAAAATACATCATGCCCGTGCTGATCGTGGTGCAGCTGTGGCTGTCTCTGGGCACAGGCTTCCTGTCCTTCATCGCCGGACTGCAGACGGTGGATAAGGGGATGTACGAGGCCGCCGCCATCGACGGCGTGAAGAACCGCTGGCAGGAGCTGTGGTATGTGACACTTCCCGCCATGAAGCCGCAGCTGCTCTTCGGCGCGGTGATGCAGATCACCCAGTCCTTTGCCGTGGCGGATATTTCCATCAACCTGGCCGGCAACCCCTCGGTCAACTACGCGGGCGCTACGGTGGTAACGCATTTGCTGGATTACGGCTCCACCAGGCTGGATATGGGCTACGCCTCCGCCATCGCCACCATCCTTTTCCTGCTGATGGTGGGCACCAACAAGCTGGTGCAGAAGATCCTCAGAAGGGTGGGTGAGTGATATGAGCGCAACGGCACGGCAAAAGCCGGTGGATAACCGCCCCGAAAAGATCATCAAGCTGGAAAAGAAGATGCGGCGCAAGGAGGGCGGCAAAAAGCTGAACCGCTCCATGGCGGGCAATACCCTCCTGTTCATCCTCATGGGCATCTGCGGCGTATTTATGGTATTGCCGCTGGTGATGATCGTCAACAACGCGCTCAAGCCCCTGGATGAAATCTATCAGTTCCCGCCCCGCATTTTTGTGCGCAATCCCACGCTGACAAACTTCAGCGATCTCTTTGTGCTGATGAATGAAAGCTGGGTGCCCTTTACCCGCTACGTTCTCAACACCGTCATCATCACCATCGGCGGAATGGTGGGGCACGTCGTTGTGGCCTCCATGGCGGCCTATCCCCTGGCCAAACATAAATTTCCGGGAAAAGCGCTGCTGTTCTCCATGGTGGTTTTGTCCATGATGTTCTCCTGGACGGTCACCCAGATCCCCCAATACCTGATCATCTCCTGGCTGGGCATCAACAACATCTACGCGGCGCTGGTCCTGCCCGCCTGGGCCTTCGGCATGGGCCTGTATCTGATGAAGCAATTCATGGAACAGCTGCCGGACTCCCTGATGGAGAGCGCCCGGCTGCAGGGCGCCAACGAATGGCAGATCTTCTGGAAGATCGTGATGCCCAACGTGCGCCCCGCCTGGCTGACGCTGGCCATCTTCCAATTCCAGCAGATGTGGGGCAATACCGGCGGCATGTTCCTGCGCAACGAGGAGCTCAAGCCCCTGCAGTACGCGCTGTATCAGATCACTTCGGGCGGCGTCAGCCGGGCCGGCGCGGGCGCGGCGGTCACCTTCATCATCGCCGCCATCCCCATCATCTTCTTCCTGATCTGCCAGAGCTCCATCCTGGAAACCATGACCACCTCCGGCATGAAGGACTAAGGGGGCAAAGAAGAATGAAGAAAAAGCTATGGTGTTTCCTGCTCCTGCTTTGCCTGCTGCCCTCCTGCGGCCTGGCCAACGACTCCCTGCCCTATGACTGCTACAACTACGATTACTGGAACAATATCCTGTATACTCCCGCCCCCTACGTGCCCGACGGCAGCATCTCCGGAGCAAGCCTGCTGTGGGAGGGCGGCGCTCTTGGCGCCTTCCGTTCTCCCCAGGATCTGTGCGTGTCCCCGGAGGGCCGGATATACATTGCCGATACCGGAAACAACCGGATCGTCGTGCTCGCCGACGACCTGAAAACAGTCCTGCAGGTCATTGACGGCTTTGAGGCGGAGGGACAGAAGCAAACCTTCTCTTCCCCGTCAGGCGTGGCAGTATCCCAGAACAGGCAGCTCTACGTGGCCGATTCCCAGAATCACCGCATCGTGGTGCTTGAGCTTGACGGCACGTTTGTAAAATACGTGCAGAATCCCCAAAGCGAGGTGCTGGACGAAGGATATACCTTTACCCCGCTCAAAGTGTCCGTGGACTACGCCGACCGCGTATACTGCGTCGCGCAGAACATGTTCCAGGGCATCATGGTATTCACCGCGGAAGGGGATTTTACCGGATTTTTCGGCACCATCAGCGTTAAAATCAGCCTGTGGGAAAAATTCTGGCGCAAATTCTCCACCAAAGAGGAGCGCTCCAAGCAGCAGCTCTTCATCCCCACGGAATTCACCGGGATCGACGTGGACGATGAAGGCTTTGTGTACGCCTCCAACAAGGATACCGAGGGCGTCCAGGCCGTGCGCAGGCTCAACCCCAAGGGACAGGACGTGATCCGGAAGGGACAGAAGGAAAACCTGGGCGGCGACCTGTTCTTTGGCATGGCTGGAAACTATGCCGGCCCCAGCCAGATCGTGGACGTGGTGTATCGGGATCACGGCATCTATTCCCTGCTGGACGCCAAGCGCGGCCGGATCTTCACCTATGACCACGAAGGCAACCTGCTTTACATTTTCGGCGGCATCGGCACCCAGGAGGGCACCTTCCGTACCCCCGCCGCCATTGAGCAGTTCGGCAGCCGGCTGCTGGTGCTGGACTCCCAGCAGGCCAACGTAAACATCTTTGCCGAAACGGAATACGGCGCCCTGATCAACCAGGCCGTCAGCCTGCGGTACAACGGCGATGAAGCCCAGGCCGTGCCGCTGTGGAGCGAGGTGCTCCGGCTGGATGAAAACAACGAACTGGCCAACGCCGGCATCGGCAAGGCCTACCTATCCGCCGGGGATAACGAAAAGGCCATGACCTACCTGCGCCGGGGCATGAACCGGGCGTATTATTCGGTGGCCTTCAAGCGCTGGCGCAATGAAGCGCTGCGGGATAATATCAGCTACCTTCTGACGGGGCTGATCGTGCTGATCGCTTTGATCGTCCTGACGCGGCGCGTGATCCTGCCCAGGCGGGCGTCCAAGCGGAAAGAAAGGGGGCAGGCGGCATGAAAAAAGGGCTTTTGAGCAAGGAAAAGTGGAAGTACCTTTTCTATACGGTGAGTCACCCCAACGACGGCTTTTACTGGATCCGCCACCAGGAAAGGGGCAGCGTGGCCATCGCCGTGCTGCTTGTGATCCTCTACGCGGTATGCTTTTCCCTGAACAGAATCTATGCCAGCTTTGTGGTCAACGATATTGAGCCCCGGACGGTAAATTCAGTGGCCGAATTGGGCGGCGTAATCGCCCTGTATCTGGTGCTCTGCGTGGGCAACTGGTCCGTTACATGCCTGATGGACGGCGAGGGCAGATTCAAGGATATCGTCATCGCCATCGGCTATTCCATGCTGCCCATTATCGTCACCACCGTTCTCGCCACGCTGATCTCCCAGGGAGTCGCGGAAAACGAGGAGGCCTTCTATTCCATCCTGATGGGCGTGGGGACGGCCTATACGGTGATCATGATGCTGATCGGCATCATGCAGATCCACAATTACACCCTGGGAAAAACGCTGGTCACGCTGTTTTTGACCATTCTGGCCGTGCTGATCATCATTTTCCTGGCCCTGCTGGTGATCAACTTCATCACCCAGGTGTATAGCTTCCTGAGAAGCATATACATCGAACTGATTTTCCGCTTTTGAGAGGAGGGACGGCAGCATGCAAAACACAGAAAAAGCAGCGCGTCTCTCTTCCCGCGCGAAGTGGGTCCTGCGGGGCCTTCTGGTCCTGATCCTCCTGGCTGTGGGGGCCGTGATCCTCTGGTATATGCTCCATTTCAGAAATTACAACGCCTACAAGGGCATCATCCTGGAGCCGCAGGCTTATACAGAGGGCGAAAAATTTGTTCCCTTCAAGGATGAACTGAAGGCTGTGCCGGGCTTCGCGCTGGCCGCGGAAAACGACCGCGCGGCGCTGTACCTCAAGGAGAGCACGGCGGAGGTGGCGCTGTATGACAAAACCAGCGGCAAAACCTTCTACTCCAATCCCCAGGACGCGGACCGCGATCCCGTGGCGAAGTCCACCAACCTGGAAAACCTCAAAAGCCAATTCATCCTCAGCTATCTGGACGCGAACGCCAAGGAGGGTACCGCCTGGAGCTCCTACGCAAAATCGGTTGCCAACGGCCAGATTTCCTATGAGTCCATCGAAAACGGCGTTCGGGCCGTTTACAGCCTGTCCAACGAAAAGATCATGCTGGTGCCCGACCTGCTGACGCAGGAATGGTACGGCGTCATTTCCGAAAGCGGCAAGAAGCAGGCGGCCAAATCCTACGCGCTCAACGAGGAAACCGGCCTGTACGAAATCAAGACCCAGGGCGTCACGGCGCGCCACCGCCAGCAGATCGACGCGGACGCAAGGAGCGCGGGCTTCACCATGGCGGATTTTGAGGAGATGCAGGCCCTGCGCGCGGCGGAGGAGGAAGGAGAAGCGGCGGAAACGCTTTCCTTTACCATCACGCTGGATTGGACGCTGACGCCGGATGGCGCGCAGGTCACCCTTCCCTATGAGGGACTGGGCGAGTTTGGCAACGGCCAGATCCGCGCCATCCAGCTGCTGCCCTTCTTTGGCGCCGCCGGCGCCCAGGAAAAAGGCGATCTGGTGGTACCCGAGGGCAGCGGCGCGCTGATCCATTTCAACAACGGCAAGAGCGCTTCCCCCCAGTACAACAAAAACATCTATGATCTGGATCTGGTGGACAGCGATTTTACCGCCACCCAGAACCAGCAAACGGCGCGGCTGGCGCTCTATGGGATCTGCCGGGAGGATTCCTCCCTGTTGGTCACCTGCGAAAGAGGCGCGTCGCTGGCCAGCATCGTGGCCGACGTATCGGGCCGGAACAACAGCTATAATTACGCCTATTTCGCCTTTGCCCTGCGCCGCACGGACACCCTGGTCCTATCGGGCGAAAGCGTGATCGTGGCCGAAAAGGACCTCTATCCCGTGGATTGCGCCGTGCGCTATACCCTGCTGGGCGAGGAAAACCTGGGCTTTTCCGGCATCGCCCGGGCGTACCGTCAGCGCCTGACATCCGCGGGCGTCCTGGCGCCGGAAAGCGGCGCCGCCGGGGATATCCCCTTCTATTACGACGTGATCAGCGGCGTAAAGGAAACGGCGCACTGGCTGGGCGTCCAGTATCTCCGGGTGCTGCCCATGACCACCTTCGCCCAGGCGGAGGACATGATCACCGAGTTCAAGCACCAGGGCATCACCAATCAGCGTATGAACCTGCAGGGCTGGATGAACGGCGGCTATTACCATCATCCGGTGAACAGCATAAAGGTGCTGCGTCAATTGGGCGGCGAAAAAGGGCTCAGGAGCCTGCTGGATACCATGCGGCGCAGCGGCGGCGCCGTCTATCCGGACGCAGCGCTGCAAAAGATCTCCGATATCGCCAAAGGCTTTATCGCCAGCGAGGAGGCCTCCCGCTACTATGCCCAGGGCTATGTGGTGAACCTGGCCCGGATCAGCCCTGTGTCCCTGCGCCGTACGGGTACGATGGGATACAGGGAGCTGGGCTTTAAGCTCCTCTCCCCCAAATTCCTGCCCCGGTACGCTCAGCATCTGGCGGAGGAGGCGGACGGCCTGGGGCTCCAGACCCTGTCCCTCCGGGATTTGGCCGACGAACTGCATGCCGATAAACGCCGCACCAACGTGATAAACCGCGAGCAAGCCCTTGATCTGGTAAAGGACGCCTTCCAAACCGTCAGCGGGGAAAGCCGGGAACTGCTCGTATCGGGCGGCAACGATTACAGCTTCCCCTATGCGCGGCATGTGCTCAACGCGCCCATCCAAACCACGCCCTTCCCCCTGCTGGATGAGCAGGTGCCGCTATGGGAAATGATCGTGCACGGCTCCATCGATTACGCGGGCAGCGCCATCAACATGACCCAGAGCGAAGACCGGCGGACAGATCTGCTGCATCTGATCGATTACGGCGCGTCCGTGCATTACGCCTTCACCTGGCAGGATGCGGCGGAAATGAAATACACCGGTCTCAACAGCCAATACGCCACCACTTTTTCCTCCTGGAAGGATCAGGCGGCGGCGGATTACAGCTTTGTGAACGGCGCGCTCCGGCAGGTATCCGGCGCGGCCATGACGTCCTACGAGCGGCTGAGCGATACCCTGACCCGCAGCGAGTATTCCAACGGCGCGCGCATCTACGTGAACATGGGCGGCCAGCCGGTCCAGGCGGAGGGGCATACCGTGGAAGCGCTCGATTACCTGGTTGTTGGGGGTGAAGCACAGTGACGGTCCAGCCAAAGAAAAAAAGATTCCGCATCACCTACGAGCAGCGGAACGCGCTGCGCGGGTACGGCTTTATCCTGCCCTGGCTCATCGGCTTTCTGATATTCTATTTGGGCTGCCTGATCCAATTGGGCCGGTTCAGCGTGATGGATATCAAGATCGACGCCGCCACCGGCACCCGCATCGATACCTTTGTAAAGTTTGACAACTTCGTGACCGCCTTCACCGCCCATGCCAGCTTCAAACAGGTGCTCACCTCCTCCCTGCTGGATATGGTGATCGACCTGCCCCTGATCATCTTCTTCAGCCTCTTTGTAGCGCTGCTCCTGAACCGCAAATTCCGGGGCCGCGCCCTGGTGCGCGCCATCTTTTTCCTGCCCATCATCCTGAGCGCAGACGCCGTGGGCGCCGCCATCACCCGCGCCACAGAGCTGATGAACAACGGCGTATCCGCCCAGGCGGCGGAGATGGCCGGGGGCGGAGCGGTTTCGGTAAGCTATTACATCGCGCTCTTCGGCGATCTGGCCCTGCCTCCCGCAGTGCTGGAATATCTGGTAGGCGCTGTCAACCGCATCGCCAGCATCATCCAGGGCTCCGGCGTGCAGATCATCCTGTTCATCGCCGCCCTGCAGTCCATTCCGGGCTCCCTGTACGAGGTGGCCAGGATCGAAGGCGCCACCGGCTATGAAACGCTGTGGAAGGTGACGGTGCCCATGGTGATGCCGCACATCATCACCAATACCATTTACACCCTGGTGGACCGCTTTACCACCAGCGGCGTGATGCGCCTGGCCAATGAGACCTACCAGAAATACAATTACGGCCTGTCCTCGGTGTTCTCCCTGGTGTCCACCGTTGCCACCATCATGATCCTGGGCTTGATCGTATACCTGCTCAACAAGCGCGCGTTCTATTACAACTAAGGAGGAGAGAACATGGATAAACCGCAAAGGAAAGCCAATTTCTGGCAGGCGTTTCGTTCCTCCGCCAGGTATATGGATCAGCAGAGCCGCGCCGTGAACGGTGTCAAAAACACGCTGCTGGGCATCTTCCGCTTCATCATCATCGTGGGCATCAGCTATGTGATCCTGGCGCCCGTCATCGGCATCATTGCCAATTCCTTCTTCTCCCGCCAGGATTCCATCAACCCCATGGTGTTTACCATCCCCATCAATCCCACGCTGGACCGCTACAGGATGGCCATCAAGTACCTCAACTATCTGCCCATCCTGGGCAGGACGCTGGCGTACGTGCTGGGGGTCACGCTGATCCAGCTGCTGGTATGCTCCATGGTGGGCTACGGCTTTGCCCGCTATCAGTTTCCCCTCAAAAAGCTGCTGTTCGGGTTCGTGGTGGTCATGATCGTCGTGCCGCTCAACACCATCCAGTTCCCGCTGTACATGACCTTCCGCTACTTCGGCATTGGCGACCACACGGTCAACCTGCTGAAAACCCCCTGGCCCACGATCATTCTTTCGCTGTTTGGCTGCGGCTTGCGCTCGGGCCTGTACATCTACATCTTCAACCAGTTTTTCCGCGGCCTGCCCAAGGAGATCGAGGAAGCGGCGCTGGTCGACGGCGCGGGCTCCTGGTACACCTACTTCAATATCATGCTGCCCAATGCCGCGCCCGCCCTGATCACCGTGGCTGTGTTCTCCATCGTATGGCAGTACAACGATTCCTTCTTCGCCAACACCTTCAATATTTCCGATTCCCTCATCCTCACCAGAAGGCTGGATTCGCTGATCAACCTGATTTCAAACGCGGAAAAGATCCTCACGATCAGCGAACAGCAGCTGTACTTTGACGCGGGCGTCGTCCTGGTGCTCCTGCCCGTCGTCCTCATTTACCTGGTGCTGCAGCGCCGCTTTATCGAGGGCGTGGAACGCTCCGGTATCGTGGGCTGACGGCCATTCCATTGTTTCTCTGCCCAGCGATTGGGCAAAAAATAAAAGGAGGTATCCCCATGAGAAAATTCCTTTCCTGGCTGCTGATTGCCGCGCTGGCGATCAGCATGTGCGCGCTTGCCTCGGCGGAAACTGCGGCGGCGGACAAAATTGATTTTGCCGATGGCGCTTTCGGTTTCCTGGGCCTTTCAACAGCCAAGGGCAACGCGGACGCCGCGACCGAGCTGTCCGTTGTGGATTATAACGGCGGCAAAGCGCTGAAGATCGTGTCCAAGGGCAAAGCGCCCTATGTGGCCTTCAATATCGAGGGCCTGCTGGGCGATAAACTGGCCAACGTGCGCGCTGTCAGCGCCACCTTCGGCATCGACGAAGCCGGCCCCGACGGCAAGTTCTATGCCGCCTCCGGCGTGGTGTATACCTATACGGGCGAGGACAACGCCGAAGTCAAGCATGACTGGAGCGTTTACCTGGCCAAGAAGAATCCCCGCACCATCGTGACCAAGTTCGGCGAGGACGAAGTTTTCGTGCCCGGCATGAACAACATCCTGGTCATCTCCAAGGAAACCGACAACTGCCAGACCGCCACCGGCGAGCCCGTGGCAATGTATCTGACGGATATCCAGTTCCTGGACGTGGAGGGCGCTGCCCTGCCCGTGGATTTGACCGCGGAATACAAGGCCGCCGAAACCGGCCGCGACAACTCCAACCTCTTCGCCCTGTCCAACCCCGTTGCGTTCGAGGGCTTTGAAACCACCGGCGGCGCCTGGGGTCAGAACGGCTTTGACTGGGATCCCGCTGTGCTGGAAGCGCTGGAGCCCGGCTCGGTGCTGGAGATCGAATATGAATCCGAGGACGGCAGCATGTGGGTCGTGTTCCCCGACGCCGCCGCCGGCTGGAGCCGCATCGCCCAGGGCGAAGCCTACATCAACGGCAGCAAGAACATCGCCCAGATCACCTATGACCAGATCGTGGCGGTCGTCGGCGAAGACAAGACGGCCTGGGGCGGCCGCCTGCAGTGCGAGGCCCAGACTGACTGGACCGTGTACTCCGTCAAGGTCGGCGCCTGCGGCCACTATGTGACGCTGGCGAACGCCGTGGAATTCCCCGGCTTTGAAACCACCGGCAGCGCCTGGGGCCAGGATGGCTTTGACTGGGATCCCGCCGTGCTGGAAGCCCTGGTGCCCGGTTCCGCCATCGAAGTGACCTTTGAATCCGCGGACGACACCATGTGGGTCGTGTTCCCCGACGCCGCCGCCGGCTGGAGCCGCATCGCCCAGGGCGCTGCCGCCATCCAGGACGGCAAGGCCTACATCACCTATGACCAAATCGTGGCCGTGGTGGGCGAGGATCAGTCCGCTTGGGGCGGCCGCCTGCAGTGCGAAGCCCAGACTGATTGGGCCGTGTACAGCGTGCGCGTCGGCCAGCTGGAGGAGCTGCCCGCCGTCAATAAGACCGTGGAATTCCCCGGTTTTGAAACCACCGGCGGCGCTTGGGGCCAGAATGGCTTTGACTGGGACGCTTCCGTGCTGGAAGCCCTGGTGCCCGGTTCCGTGCTGATCGTGAACTTTGAATCCGAAGACAACACCATGTGGGTGGTCTTCCCCGACGCCGCCGCCGGCTGGAGCCGCATCGCTCAGGGCGCTGCCGTCATCAACGGCGGCAAGGCCTACATCACCTATGACCAGATCGTATCCGTGGTGGGCGAGGATCAATCCGCCTGGGGCGGCCGCCTGCAGTGCGAGGCCCAGACCGATTGGACGGTATACGGCGTGGCTGTCGGCCAGGCCAAGTAAGCCTTCTCCCCCATCTTTGCATGTCCCGCCGTCCCGCGCGGCGGCGGGCATCATGAAACAGCATGACTCAACAATCATAAGGAGGATAATTCAATGAAGCGTTTTGCTGCTCTTTTCCTGGCGCTGATCATGGTGCTCACCATGACGGCCAGCATAGCCGCGGCGGAGGATGCCCGACATCTGACCTTTGCCCTGTGGTGGGATCTGTATTATGATTCCGACGATACCTCCTGGGAAGACAGCCCCTCTGCCACCGGCAAGGATTCCGAGATCATGCGGTTTGAGAACGTCAAGCAGATCGAGGAAACCTATGGCGTGACCTATGAATTTGCAAACGCCACCTATGCCGGCGTGCAGGATTCCATCAACAACTCCATCCTGGCCGGCGAGCCCGACTTCGATCTGTATATGACCGAGCTGGGCTGGGGCGTGCCCGCCGTATTGAACGGCCTGGCCACCGACCTGCGCGACGTGCTGGACGCTGATGATCCCTTCCTGACCCATGACGACCTGGTGCTGAACTATATTGATCTGCCTGACGGCAGCGCCACCCTGATCACCGTCAAGGGCGCTGAGGACCAGGTGCAGTCTACCCTGCCGCTGGCCTTCAACCTGCAGATGATCCAGGAAGCCAACCTGGAGGATCCCCGCGACCTGGCGGAGCGCGGCGAATGGACCTGGGACAAGTTCCGCGAGTATTGCCAGGCGCTGACCCGCGATACCGACGGCGACGGCAATATTGATGTGTACGGCTACGGCGCCTGGATCGGCGACTGCCTGCCCTACTGGTATATGTCCAACGGCACCTACCTGGCCTCCACCCCCACCGAAAACCTCTCCTCCAATGAAATGGGCGAGACGCTCAAGTTCCTGCAGGATCTGTGGCTGAACGACAAGACGGCCTATCCCATCCCCGCGGAGAACGGCTGGGACGTGTGCCGCTGGCTGTACCGCGATAAGAAGGTAGCCTTCACCACCACCGCCGCCTGGATCATGGCCAACTATGACGACTATAACTGGGATGGCAAGGCCGAGAGCACCCTGGACTTTGACATGGTGTTCGTAGATTACCCCATCGGCCCCAGCGGCAACGCCGAAACCAACTCCACCAAGATCGCTGCCGGCTCCTACTGGATGCTGCCCGCGGGCGTGGAGGATCCCAAGCTGGTGTTTGACGTGTTCCGCGCCTATCAGAACTGGTATCATGACGATGTGGAGCTGCGCGACGACCCCGAAGAGCTGGAGTGGTGGTACACCACCACCAGCGACAAGCTGGATCTCCAGGATTGGAACTTTGAAATCATGCGCAAACTGGGCGAAAAGCAGATGGTGGACTTTGTGAACGTGGTCATCGACGATCTGCCCATGCTGGAGTTCCTGAACGGCGACTTTACCCCCGTCCAGTTCCAGGAAACCTATCGCCAGACCGTGCAGGACGCGCTTGATCAGATTTTCCAGTAATTCAAAATAACGCTTGCCGCTCCGCGCCGATCAGGCGCGCCGGCAAGCGTCCGGATGGATGACTGAAGTTAAAAATCGCAGATCCTGAAGGGAAAGGGGGCTGTCTTAAAACGCCGTCAAACGGATGGGCGTGAAAGGCAGCCCCCACATCGCATAAAAACGATTGTGGAGGCTTTGCATGAGTAAAATCAAGATTCTTTCCGACAGCATCCCTCAGCTGCCCTGGCAGCCGCGCCCGGCCAACGATCCCCATGACGCGCCGGTTTGGCGCTGCACCGAAAACCCTATCATCGGGCGAAATCCGGCCCCCGGCGTAGCCCGCATCTTCAACAGCGCCGCCGCTCCCTGGAAGGATGGCTTCATCGCGGTGTTCCGGGGCGAGCAGGTGAACGGTATCCCCCACGTCTATATGGGCACCAGCGCCGACGGCATCCACTGGCACATCGATCCCGACAGGGTCCCCTTCACCGACGAGGATGGCAACCCTTTTCTGCCGCCCTATGCCTATGATCCGCGCCTCGTCAAGGTGGAGGATACCTATTACATCATGTGGTGCCAGGATTTTTACGGCGCGTCCATCGGCATGGCAAAGACCAAGGATTTTAAAACCTTCACCCGCCTGGAAAATCCCTTCATCCCCTTTAACCGCAACGCCGTACTGTTCCCCAGGAAGGTGAACGGGCATTACCTGCTTCTGTCCCGTCCCAGCGACAGCGGCCATACGCCCTTTGGCGATATCTGGCTCAGCCGCAGCCCCGATATGAAATTCTGGGGCATGCATCGCCATGTGATGAGCCCGGGCGGAAACTGGTGGGAAGGCGTAAAGATCGGCAGCGGCGCGGCCCCCATCGAAACCAGCGAGGGCTGGCTGCTGTTCTATCACGGCGTGTCCAGCACCTGCAACGGCTTTGTGTATTCCTTTGGCGCGGCGGTGCTTGATATCGACGAGCCCAGCCAAGTGAAGTATCGCTGTAAAAACTTTCTGCTGACGCCGGAGGATTGGTATGAGGAGCGGGGATTTGTGCCCAACGTATGCTTCCCCTGCGCCGCCCTGGCGGACGCCGATACCGGGCGCATTGCCATCTATTACGGCGCGGCGGACACCTATCTGGGGCTCGCCTTTACAGAGATCGACTCCCTGATGGACTATATCAAGGCAAACAGCAGCACAAGCGGCACCGATACGGAGCTCGGTATCCGCTGAGGATGGAGGCGCGGTCATGGCGGATTTACTAACGGAAATCAGAGCCGAGCTGTGCGGGCGCATCCTTCCCTTCTGGATGGGGCTGCGGGACGACGCGCACGGCGGGTATATCGGACGGGTGGATTACGACCTGACCCGGCATCCGGAAGCCGATAAGGGCTGCATCCTGAACAGCCGCATCCTCTGGTTCTTTTCGGAGACGTATCTGCTGCTGGGGGATGAAGCGCTGCTTGAAGAAGCGCGCCATGCCTATCAAATGCTGGAAAAAATGACGGATGAGCAAAACGGCGGCGTTTATTGGTCCCTGCACGCGGACGGCTCCGTGGCGGACGCAATCAAGCATACATACAATCAGGCCTTTGCCATCTATGCGCTGTCCAGTTATTTCCTCGCGGACAGAAACCCATGCGCATTGGAGCGGGCGAAAAAGCTTTTCCGGATCGTGGAAAGCAAATGCCGCGACGCCGGCGGCTATCTGGAGGCGTTTACCGCGGACTGGCAGCCGGAGAGCAACGAAAAGCTCTCCGAAAACGGCGTGATGGCCACCCGCACCATGAACACGCTGCTGCATGTGCTGGAGGGGTACACCGGGCTGTATCGGGTCTGGCCCGACTCGGAATTAAAGGCCCGCCTCTGTGAGATCCTAAACATTTGGGAAACGAAAATCCACAACAGAGAAAAACGCCGTCAGGAAGTGTTCTTCGACCATGAATACAACACCCTGATCGATTTGCACTCCTTCGGCCACGATATTGAAACCAGCTGGCTGACGGAAAAGACCCTGGAAGCGCTGGATGATCCCGCCCTGACCGCCCGCGTCCGGCCGCTCCTGCTGGAAATGGCCGATCATACATATCATGCCGCCTTCACCGATCACGGCTTTGCCAACGAGTGCGAACGCGGCGTCGTCAATCAAAAGCGCATCTGGTGGGTGCAGGCCGAAGCGCTGATGGGCTTCATGAACGCCTATGAAAAGACGGGCGAAACGCGCTATCGGGACGCGGTGCTTTCCCAGTGGGCGTATATCCGGGACGTGCTGACCGACAAACGCCCCGGCAGCGAATGGTTCTGGTATGTAAACGAGGACGGCACGCCGGGCAGCGGCGAGCCCATCGTGGAGCCCTGGAAATGCCCTTATCATAACGGGCGCATGTGTATCGAGATCCTGCGCCGCGGCTTCAAGGAGGAAGCGTAATGACTTATCAGGAATTGCAAGCCCGCTACGAACGTTTGGTGAACCGAAAGAAAGCCGTGAATGCTGACCGGTATAACGGCATCTATGAGCGCTGGCAGCATCCCGTACTGACCAGGGATCATATCCCGCCCTTCTGGATGTACGACCCAAACCCGGTCACGAACCCTCACATGATGCAGCGGCTGGGCGTCAACGCGGTGTTCAACAGCGGCGCGATCCTGCTGGATGGCAAATTCACCCTGGTTGCCCGGGTGGAGGGCAGCGACCGCAAAAGCTTTTTCGCCGTGGCGCAAAGCGATTCCGGTGTGGACGGCTTCCGCTTCTGGAACGAGCCTGTGCTCCTCCCCGACACCTGCCCGGAAGAAACCAACGTGTACGATATGCGCCTGACGAAGCACGAGGACGGCTGGATCTACGGGGTGTTCTGCTCGGAAAGCAAGGATACGTCCTCCAGCGATCTTTCCGCCGCCGTGGCGGCTGCGGGCATCGTGCGCACCAAGGACCTGAAAACCTGGGAACGGCTGCCGAACCTGAAAACGCTCCATTCGCCCCAGCAGCGAAACGTGTGCCTGCATCCCGAGTTCGTGCACGGCCAATATGCCTTCTACACCCGGCCCATGGATGATTTTATTGAAACGGGCTCGGGCGGAGGCATCGGCTTCGGCCTGTGCGGCGATATCACGAACGCCGTGATCGACGAGGAGAAGATGACCTCCATCCGCAAATATCACACCGTCACCGAAAGCAAGAACGGCGCCGGCGCTGTGCCCATCAAAACGGACAGGGGCTGGATCCACATCGCCCACGGCGTACGGAATACAGCAGCCGGGCTGCGTTACGTGATCTACTGCTTCGCCACCGCTTTGGACGATCCTTCCCGCGTCATTGCCGAGCCCGGCGGTTTCCTGATCGGCCCGTTGGGAGACGAGCGGGTAGGCGATGTGAGCAACGTGGCCTTTACCAACGGCGCCATCGCCGCGCCTGACGGCAAGGTATATATCTATTACGCCTCCAGCGATACGCGGCTGCACGTGGCCACCACGGATATCGACCGCCTGACCGATTACGTGTTCAATACGCCCGCCGATCCCGGCCGGAGCGCGGACTGCGTGCGCCAGCGCATCGCCTTCATACAAAAGAACTTGGCGCATCTTCACGCTGAGTGATCTTTTCCCTCGGCAGATATTTCTATCCAAAATCGTCAATTCATGTGTTTCATAAACAACAAAGACACCCACACAGGGTGCCTTTGTTATTTGGCGGAGAAGGAGAGATTTGAATTCCGGGAGAACAGTGAAATTTGGTAAAATTATAACAAATCTGGTGCTAATAAGTCTAAAAAAAGATAGAACTTGCAGATGAAGAATGGAGAATTCAGTTTTTTCCTTCGTATGATAAAAGGGCTGTCTCCCTGTAAGGCAGCCCTTTTTCATCCATTAGCCTACGGATCGTTGAAGTGCTTATTGACTGCAGCATTCCACCATGTAATGGAGAAAATCCTTGGCGCAGTTAGCGGTGATGTGGCGGGGATAGAGGAGATAGAGATAGGTCCTTACCGTGGGGCTGATATCGACCACCGCCAGGTCTGCAGCGATTTCCGGGATGTGCATACGGTTGAGCACGGCGATGCCCTTTCCGTTGCGGACATAATGCAGCATGGTGGAGGCGAAATGGGACTCGGCGATGATGTTGGGCTTAAAATGCTGCCTTTCACACATATCCAGGAATTTGTGTGTTTCATCGTGGGGCAGGTTGCCATGGCTGCTGTGCAGAACGAAGCCCTCGTTTTCCAGCTCGGACAGGGTGACCATGCGGTTGCCGGCCAGTGGGTGCTCCCGGCGCATCACCACGGCCAGGTGGTCAGTTTTATAGATCATTTTGTTGAATACGCTGCCCTCCGCTTCGGCTTCGCTGACAAAGGCGAAGTCACATTTTTTTGCGGTCAAAAGCTCTATGGAATTATAGTTTTCCACGGGGATCAGCGTATGGTGCGGAAAGTTCATGGAAAAGGCAGTCAGGATGTCCACCACGCCGTACTGGCCCAGCAGCGGGTTGTAGGCCACGGTGATGCAGTTTTTGTCCACGGCCTGCATTTCCTTGATGGAGGACATGCCCTCCTCGTAGGTTTTTAGCAGCTGCTTCGCGTAAGGATAGAAGCGACGGCTGTATTCATTCAGCTGAATGGAACGCTGAGAGCGATCAAAGAGGTCGATGCCCAACTCTTCTTCCATTTTGTGGATATGCTTGGTCAGCGCAGATTGGGAAATATTCATTTGCTCCGCGGTTTCCTGGAAATTGCAGGTTTCCACCAGCTTCACGAATTCCGCCAGGATGCTGATTTCCATGTTCGCTTCCACCCCTTTCTGCCGTCAGTTTGCGACATATTTTTCCTTCATATTATATCGATTTTTTTCAAAAAATCCACCGTTAATTGATGCTGATTTGACCGAATAATTTCCAAATTGGAAATGAGTACATTCCAAATCGAATTGATCACTCCTGTGGGGATTCATACAATATATATATATAGAAAAGAGCATGTCCGCCGTGTCTCACAACATCGATCTGCTGGATTACGGCCTGACGCCCGAAAAGAAGGCGGAGCTGGAGACGGCGGATTGCCGGGCGGAAGCCTGCTGGGAGGAATTTGACGAGCCGGGGCACCATCTGGTGCTTCGCTTCTCTCGCCCCTGCCCTCTGGGCGGCCGGGAAAGCATCAACTGCGAGTGGATGGGCTATTGGGCAAAGGACGGAAAAATCATCCGCGATCCGGAAACGCGGGTGGATGAACGGTATCTCAAAAACGTGCTCATCCACAACAGCATCGAACGGGCGCACCTGGCCCAGGTGCTGCCCGATCTGTACGCGGAATTCCATGATCGATAAAGGAGGTTGAAAATATGGCAAAACAAAACGAAATTTCCCGCCGCACCTTCCTGAAGGGCAGCGCTGCGGTGGCGGCGGCGGGGGCGCTGGGGGCCGTGGGCCTGCCGGTGTTTGAATCCGCCCAGGCTGAAGGCGCCCAGGGCGCGGCGGTGGTGACGAACACCCAGGTGGTCACCCTGCCCGTGACCCAGGAGGTTCCGTTGCCCGAGAGCGTGGCTGCCCCCGCCAAGACGGAATATGAATGTGACGTGCTGGTGATCGGCGGCGGCTTCGCAGGCCTGAACGCCGCAGCCTCCGCCCGGGAAGCGGGCCAAAGCGTGGTGCTGGTGGATAAGGGTACGCCCGGCTATTCCGGCCTGACGCCCTTTGTCAGCTCCCATCGCTGGTTTGACGCCGAGATGGGCGACGATGAGGAAGCCTTCAAGGCCTGCATCAACCGGGGCAGCGAATACATTGGCGATATGGACTGGTACCAGGTGTGGATCAACGAATCCAAGGCCATGTACCAGCGCTTGATGGACTGGGGCATCCTGACCCAGTATGAAACGGCAGCGGAATCCGGCTTCTATGACAGCGCGGATTATCGGGGCTATCACACCGCCTTCGCCGCTCAGGACCGGCGCACCAAGTTTATGGCTGTGCTGAGCAAACTAGGCATCCCCGTGGCCGATCAGACCATGATCACCAACGTGGTAGTGAAAAACGGCGCGGTGAAGGGGGCTATTGGCCTGCACGTGCCCTCCTCCACGGTGATCACCTTCCATGCCAAGGCCGTTGTCATGGCCATGGGCGGCGGCGCGTACAAGCCCACCGGCTTCCCCACCGGCCAGGACACCTTCGACGGCGAATACATCTGCTACAATCTGGGTTTGCCCATCGGCGGCAAGGAATTTGATGACTTCCACATGACCTGCTCCCAGGCCCCGGGTAACGCCTTCCTGAACAACAACTGGACATACCTCAACTGTATATGGCTCTGCGGTGGCGACATCACTGCCGACACCGTGGAATCCTACGCCGACGGCAAGGGCAAGGCCATGGTGCTGGACCGGGTCACCAAGGCGGTCACGGGCCTTTCCGTCAACGACGGCACCGGGGTGGAGGATCTTTCCAAGTCCACGGTGCTGCGCAAGGGCGGCTCGGCTTCCGAAAATCCCAATGAGGTGCGCAAGGGCAAGCGCAGCGACACCATGTTCAAGGGCGACGTGTATGGCGCAGCCGTGGGCTTTGGCGGACACCTGAGCTGCGGCGTGTTCTGCGGCTTGGACGACCTGGAGGGCAAAACCTCCATCGACGGCCTCTACGTAGCGGGCGATGGCATGAACTGCCAGGGCCCCACCGGCGCGGCCTATCCCACGGGCGTGGGCTTTACCTCCTCCTTCTGCTCCATCCAGGGCGATCACGCGGGCAAGGCCGCGGCGGCTTATGCGGAGAAGGCGGCTTTGAACCCCATTACCGGCGATGAGATTGCGGAGATCACGGAGGAAATTCTTGCTCCTCTCAGCGTTACCACCGGCTTTGACCCCAACTGGGCTCGGGATATGCTGGAGGGCATCATGGCTCCCTACTGGGTGTTGGTTACCAAGAACGAAGCCAATCTGTCTGCCGCCCTGACGCAGGTGCTGGCCATGAAGGAGCACGTGGTGCCCAAGCTGGCTGCTGCCACCAGCCACGATCTGCGCCTGGTGCACGAAATGCGCCACAAGGTGCAGAGCGCCGAAATGAAGCTGCGGGCGTCCCTGGCCCGGAAGGAGACCCGGGGCCTCAACTACCGCAGCGATTATCCTTACCGGGACGACGATAATTTCCTGTGCTACATGCTGGTGGAAAAGCAGGCGGATGGCAGCATGGAGGTTCGCAAGCAGCCGGTGAAGGAAGAATGGAAGGGCGATCTGAGCAAGCCCTACGCCGAGCGCTACGGCTATTATTTCCCCGGCGAAAGGGAAGCCAAAGGCCTGCCGGAGGAACAGTCCAGCGGCGGCTGGGGCAAGTGACGGGAGGAAAAGAAAATGAGCGTAAAAAGAGTAGATGTGAACCTGTGCATCGGCTGCGGTATGTGCATGCGGGTGTGCCCCATGGATGTGTTTCGCTTGAACACCGATTTGAGGAAATCCGTGCTGGCCTATCCCGAAAACTGCCAGAGTTGCGGCCAGTGCTATTATAACTGCCCCACCGCGTCCCTGACCATCGTGAACGACATGTACGGCTACGCTGTCAACGCGTACCGTGCCCCCACCACCGCGCCGCTGAACGCCACGGACGCGACGCAAAAGCTGCTGTAAGTATTTCCAAATTGGAAAGATAAAAAGCGCAGCATGCAGATGACCGGAATTGATCACATTTTACGAGAAAAAGACAAGAAGGTATGTCACAATGTTGAATCGATGGTTGACCTTCGATATCTCCAGGAACATCGTTTCAATGTATATACCCAGCTTCTGCTCTCCGGCAAGCTATATGACGATTTGAATGAAACGGAGGCGGAAGCCAGACGCATTCTGGAAATGACAATCCCGGTCACGGCAAGAGCAGCGAGTATTACAGAAAAGCTGAAAGCCAACGATCCTATGAAATGGGTCGGGATGATGAATGCCATCAAAGATCAGGTGGAAGAAATCATATGGAATGAACTGATCTGTGCGTAACAGGACAAGCCAAGCCGCTTCTTCGGAGGCGGCTTTTTTGATGATTATTCTTCCAGCTGAATGATTAGAATAATAATCAAAAAATTGAGGGTATGCAGGAAATAAGGCGAAAATCCAGACTTTTCCGCTTGTATTTCTTTCTGCTGTCAGTTATAATAATCGTGTATTCTGATGATTAGATAATTAGATTGTTAGAAAAATCAGGGGGATCGTTCTATGGAAAACAGGACGGTGGAGTGCAAGCGGGAATATTTGGAGGATATCAAATACACCGTAATTGCCTTCGCCAATACGGATGGCGGAAAACTGTATATCGGCATGGAAGATGATGGCCGCGTTTGCGGCGTTGCTGACCCAGACAGTACTATGCTGCGAGTTACCAACATGATCCGGGATGCCATTCGTCCTGACGTGACCATGTTTACAGATGTGAACGTCACGGAGATAGAAGGAAAGCCGGTCATCGTCGTGAATGTTCAAAGAGGAACTGCGCGGCCTTACTATTTGGCGGCAAAGGGAGTGCGCCCAGAAGGCGTTTATGTGCGTCAAGGTTCCTCCTCTGTGCCCGCTTCTGAAACCGCCATCCTGCATATGATCCGGGAAACCAGCGGGGACCGTTATGAGGATGCCCGCTCCCTGAATCAGCAGCTGACGTTTGACGCAACGGCAGCCTATTTTGCGCGCGGGGAGATCCCCTTCGGTGAAAATCAGATGCGTTCCCTGAACATGATCGGTGAGGACGGCACCTATACCAATCTGGCGATGCTGCTGTCCGATCAGTGCGTGCATACTATCAAGCTGGCTGTTTTTGAAGGCAGTAAAAAGACCGTTTTTCGGGATCGCCGGGAGCTGACCGGTTCATTGCTCAAGCAGGTGGAAGAGGCGTTCTCCTATATTGATCAATACAATCGCACCCGCGCTGAATTCAGCGGTTTGGAGAGAATGGACAATCGGGATTATCCGACGGAAGCCATCCGCGAAGCGCTTCTCAACGCCGTTGTGCATCGGGATTATGCCATCAGCAGCCCGACGCTGATCAGCATATTCGACGACCGGATCGGATTTGTTTCCATCGGCGGTCTGGTGAGAGGGATTTCCTATGAGGATATCATGCTGGGTGTTTCCGTGCTGCGCAATCAGCACCTCGCGAATGTATTCTACCGTCTCAGACTGATTGAAGCTTACGGAACCGGGATGCTAAAAATAAACGAAAGTTATGCGGATGATCAACGCAAGCCTGTGATTGAAGTAACAAATAACGTCTTCAAGATCACGTTAGCCAACAAGAATTTTGACATCAATAGTGCAGAGCAAATTGATAAAACGATGAAAAACTCCATCGTTATGAAAAAACAAATTGTGATGCACTTGTTTGAAACTCAGCAAAGCATTACAAGGAAGGATATCGAAGCAGCACTACACGTTTCCCAATCGACGGCTGTATTATTAATACGTGCGATGCTAAAAGATGGGCTGATTGATCGCATTGGAGACGGAAGAAATGCTCGTTATCAAAAAAAATGGGTAACTGCCTAATAATTTAGGGAAAAACCTTCTGAGTATTCTTCGCTTTAACGCAATACGTAGCAAAATACCGGCTTTGCGGATGAATAAATATTCGCAAATTTTTATGACAACGCAGATAGAACGCGTATCAAGATGGAATCGTATACTGTCGCGCTTTGATCTGGTTGCGGCATAATTGTGGCATAAAACGAAAAAGCCCTTGAAAAATCAAGGGTTTTTGGCGGAGAAGGAGAGATTTGAACTCCGTGAGAAACATGAAATTTGGCAATGTTGAACTAAATTTAGTGCTAATAAGTCCAACATTTCTGTTACTAAATACTAAACTGTGATAATACGTGATAATCCAGTTGTGGCATGGTTGTGGCATTGGCTTGGTTTCTGTTGAATGATTTTCGTCAAGCATATCCATACATATGGAGGAAAATCAAATGAAACGGAATATCAATACCAACGTTGAACTCCCCAATACCATTCACGACGCCATGAATGGACTGAATTACACCTTGCAGGAAGACTATTACTTTCCGGATCTGCAACTGTCCGCAACAGGCAAAACCCCGCTTGGGCATTATGGCCGGATGCGCATGAACTATCTCCGGAAACATCGTCCCGGACTTTACACCCGCCTGCTTTTGTCCGGTAAACTTTACGAGCACCTGGCAGAAATCGACCAGACCAGCCGACAGAGAATGGAGCAGATCATCCCTCACATGGTTCAGGCAGAAGGCGTCGATGAAAGGCTGAAAGCAAAAGATCAAATGGCCTGGGTCGGCAGGATGAACAGCATCCGCCAGCGTGCGGAAGAAACCATCCTGCAAGAACTGATTTACGGATAACAGCAAAGCCGCTTCTTAGGAGGCGGCTTTTCATGTAAAGATCCTTTATCTCGGAAACTCGCTTGAAAAAAATATCGCGATACTGCTGATCGTTTTCGTGTTCAATGACTCCTTCAGTCAGCACATATGGTATTGACCCAATCAATGAAAGCACCGGTGGAGGTGCCCTCGTTGCTGCCATGGCCCATGTTCCAGACCAGGTGATAATCTGCGTCCAGTCCCAGCGACGCCGCGGCCAGCCCAATATTATAGCCGATAGAGAAGGAGGTATGCTGATCAGCGGTCCCGCTGCGGATGCGCCAGTGCTTCGCGGGAGTGACAGCGCTGTGTCCCTCCGCGCCCAGCATGATTTCCGTGGCGTTCAGCAGATTGGCCTGTTCCGCAATCACCGCTGCGCCTTCCCCGGTCAGCGCGTCGCTGATATAGCTGTCCACCTGTTCCTGATTGAAACCGTCCAGCGCGGAGAGTTCCTCATAGTGGTCGCTGAGGATCTGCGCCACGCTGCGTGAATAATGAACGGCGGTTTGATCAGCAGTAGCGTGGGGTTTTAGGTATACAAAAAAGCCGGAGGAAACCTGTCCTCCGGCTTTTTGATCAGATCGGCTGATCCGCATTACAGCATGTTTTTCAGCTTGTCCAGCGCCAGGGCCATGGCCACGGTGGCGACCTTCTTTTTGGCCAGCAGAGAGGAGCGGTCGGGGTCTTCGCTGCTGGACATGGCGCTGAGGGAGGCGGCCAGGCAGGCAACGGAGGTGGCCAGGTCTTTCCTGGACATTTTTCCCTTGTTCAGGCCTTTCAGCGCGGAATTCAGCTCTTTTTTCAGCCTGCCTTGGGTGTCGAGCATCTGTGCCACCTCCAGCGCGGTTCTGACGGCAGCCTTCTCCGCAAAGTTCAGAGAATCCAGTTTATACGGTTTTGCGGTAAACAGTCCCATGTTTTTTTCCTCCTTTATTTCATACGCTTTTCGCGCAAGGATTCAGGTGTTTTGCATTCGGTTTACAGCAGACGCTTCAGCACAGGCTTTGCTGCGGCAATGCGGGCCTGGATGTTTGCCAGGCTTTGCCGTGCCTTGGGAGAATAATCCGCGGCTTCAATCTTATTTGGCAGTTCTTCCAGGATATCCAGCATGCTCCTGATATCCTTTTGAGAAATCTTGCCGCTGTTCAGGTGGGCTAAGGCTGACTTGGCCTTGCTTCGCAGCGTGGGATCATCAAAATCGTTCAGGATCTTTTCCAGCGTGGCGTTTATGAAGCCGCGAGTCTGCGGATCAATATCGGTGGCGGGAAAGGTTTTGTGAAACAGTCCCATGGTTTTACCTCCCTAATTACGCGCTTGCATATGCCGCCGCAACAGTTTTCGTCAGATCTTTTGTTTCAGCTTGGCGGCGCAGCTGACGCATGCCTCCGCCTGGCTCTCTATTTCCTTGACGTCTTTTTCGCTCACATTGGACAGAAGCAGCGTTTTCAGGTTGACGTAGTGCGCTTTCAGCAGCGGAACGATATACTTGATATCCGCCTTTGAAAACTGGAAATCTTTCATATGTTCCAGCGCGTCCCGCGCCTTGGCGTCGTTGGCCTCCCGCAGCGCGTCCTTGAGCACCACCGCCTCCAGCACGGTCAGATCATCGATGGAATACATCTTATTTCCCGAAAAAAGTCCCATAGTCTCTCCTCCTTTCCTGCGTTGTTCATGGAAGCAGCGCTTCCAGCTTTTTGATGAGCAGATTGCAGCGGGTGATCTCGTTCAAAAGATCCATGTGCTCGTTGGGATCATCCGTGGTCCCGCGGGCATCCACCGGGCAGACCCGCTTTATCTGCCGGATCAAATACGCAATATCTTCTTTTAAAAGCCGCTTCTTTTCCAGATGCTCCAGCACGGCTGCCGCTTCCCCGTCCGCATGCTTCCGCAAAAGGAACCTGAGAAAATGGATTTCGCCATCCCGAAAGTCTTTGATGGAATAGCGTTTTTCCCGGTGAATCCAGCCCATGCCTTCACGCCCCTTCACGCGGTTGTTTCCATGGCTTTTTACGCGCCTGCGGACAAAGCATCGCTTCCAGCTTTTTCCGAATGTCCGGCAGTATCCGCTGCAATTCTCTTTTTCGCTCCGCCGGCACGCGCTCTTTCTGCTCCAGCCAGATCAGGTAGCCGTTCATGCAATTGATCGCCATTTTTACGTCGGCCTTCGTCATCTCATCCGTCTGGGCATGGTCCAGCGCCAGCTGCGCCTCTTCCCGGCTGATGCCCCAAACGGCGGATACGCCAAAGGGGATCCTGCAGGCGAAATCGTAGAGCACATTGCGCATTTCCGATTGTTCCTCCTGGGACAGACCGGAGAGCTTATAAACCTTTTTTCCAAACAAACCCATCGCGTTTCCCCCTTATTCCTTGAGCAGCGCTTCCATCTCCGCGCCGGTCAGCTTGTTCTTTTTCATCAGGGCGTCCACCATGCGGTCGATGCGATGCTTGTTCTGCCGGATGATCTCCACGGTGTTCGCCATCTCCCGGCGCAGCAGATCATTGATCCGGGCGCGCACCTCCCGATCCCGCAGCGCTTCCTTCAAATCCATGGCTGCCAGGCCGAAATCTCCGTCCATGCCATAGGCGCACAGCATGGCGGCGGCGGTGCGGGTGGCCTGCTCCAGATCGCCGGAGGCACCGGTGCTGACGCCTTCCTCCTCGCCATAATAGGCGATCTCCGCCGCCCGTCCGCCCAGGCTGGTGCGGATGCGGCCCAGCATCTCCTCCCGGGTGGAAAGGGGACCCATATCCTTGCTGGAATGTTCCATATAACCGCCGTGATCGCCCCGGGCCACGATGGTCAGGTAGGAGGGCGTGTTGCCGCTCAGATAGCACAGGAAGGCATGTCCGCTCTCGTGCCGGGCGACGCGCTCCAGATATTCATAACCCCAGTCCTTTTGAGCGCCATAGCGCATCAGCTCGTGGGCTTCATCCAGCATGCCGTCGTCCAGGGGCTTGCCGGCCTTGACCGCCATACGGCTGGCCGATTCCACCATGCCCGTCAGGGCGGCGGGACTCATGCCCATGGTGCGGGAAGCCGTGCGTTTGATCATTTCGTCCGTAACGATGTTGCCGGGCTGCTTTTTGAGCAGCATCCGCAGCAGCTTCTCCCGGTCCTCCTCGTTGGGCAGATCCACCAGGATACGGCGGTCAAAGCGGCGGGCCAGGGCCGGATCGATGACGCCCATGCCGCCCTTGCCTTCCTCCACGTCAAAGTTGGTGGCCGCCATGACGAATACCGGCCGTCTGGGATCCACGGAAAAGCCGTCCATCTCCGTCAGCAGGGCATTCAGGGCCATTTCCTCCCCATGGGCCGAAACGCCGCCCTGGCGTTTGCGGCCGATGGCGTCGATCTCATCGATAAAGATAATGGAGGGGGCATAGCGGCGGGCAGACCGGAACAGATCACGGATCGCCTGGGGGCCGCTGCCCTGCCACATGGTCACAAAGGAAGTAGCCGCCGTAGGCAGGAAGGCTACGTTGGTCTCCCCGGCCAGGGCCTTTGCCAGCATGGTTTTGCCGGTGCCGGGAGGGCCGTACAGCAGGATGCCCTTGGGGGGCTTCAGCCCCTGAGCGCAGAACTTTTTGGGGTTCTTGAAATAATCAATAAAGAATTTGAGCTCATCCTTGGCATCCGCCGCACCGATCACATCGCTGAAATGGATATCGGGCTTCTCCACATCGCTCATCACTGCCCCCGCATCCGCAGCCGCAGGCGCGCGCTTGAGAGAGAAATCCCGCAGGCGCAGGGTGACGCAGCGCTGGTCCCGGGAGATATGCGGGGCGCTTTCAAAGAAGAGCACCTTGCGCTCCCCGTTCAGGCGCATGGCCACGTCCTGCAGGTACAGCTGGCGGCAGATCTCTCCCAGCGTGTCCTCGAATACGGAAAAATCGCTTCCGTCGGGAGCGGTCAGCTTGTCCCGCGCCCCGGCGCGGATGAAGCTCATGGTCAGCTCCTCATCGATGGCGAAGGACGGCGTTTCCAGCAGATAAACGGGGATCTCCGGCAGGCGCTCCCGCAGGGTGCGCAGCAGCCGGCTGCCGTCCCGCAGAGCCCGGGCGGCCATGGGAGCGAAATTGAACCCGCCGGTGGATTCAAAGACGCCGCTTCTCATGCCTTCCATCACGGTGGCCATCCACTGTTCCGGCGTCACGCTCTTTTCGGCAACATCCAGCAGCACCAGCCGCAGATTTTTTTCTCCGGCCAGTTTCAGCGCCTCATCCACGTTCTGGGAATCATGGAAGATATATCCGGGCAGCTTCTCCCGGCAGCGATCGGCAAAGGCCTTGTCTCCGTAGATCAGCACCTCCGGCTTTTCATCGCAGAAAAAGAGGGGGCGGGTCTCCTCCGACAAATCATCTGTTTCGGTGACAAATTCAATCTTCCCGATCTCCTCCAGCACCTTCAGGAAATGCTCCTGATCCCACAGGCGGCAAAGCTTGAATATTTCGCCCTTGAAAAACAGCTCGGTCTGGGCGCGGAGGGTGCGGGCATCCGCCGCGCCTTCCCGGAACAGCAGGGCGGTGGGCACCAGCCGGTCAAATGAGACCCGGATACCGTACTGCTTTTGAAACAGGCCGCAGAAGCGATCCAGCTCCCGATGGGCAATCTTCTGCAGGTCGTGGGGCATCAGGTGGTTGAACAGCAGCGGATAACCCGTGGCCAGGCGGCTGGTAATGGCCGCGGGGAAAAAAGGCGCCTTGGTGCGGGGATCGGTTTCGGTCTCCAGGGCGTTGATCAGCGTTTTACGGGTCACGCCCGCCGCGTTTTGCCGTGCATCGCCTTCGTAGAGGGATTTGCCCGCGTTGGTGGTGAAAATGATGATGGTATCCTTGAAGGCAATATCCTCCCCCAGGTTTTTATCGCTCAGCCGGCCCGCGTCCAGCAGCTGCAGGAACAGCTGCACCACCTCCAGGCAGGCCTTTTCGATTTCGTCAAACAGCAGGATGCAGTGGGGGTTTTCCTTCACAAAGCCGGTCAATTCCCCCTGCTTGGCCCCATGGAAGGAGGGGCCGGTGCCAATCAGCTCCATGGTGCTGTGATTTTCGGAATAAGCAGACATATCAAAGCGCTTGAAGGGCAATGCCAGCGCCTGGGCGGCCTGCTCCGCCAGAAAGGTCTTGCCCACGCCGGGCGGGCCCGCGAACACGAAGATGGCCCGGGGGCGGAAGCGCTTTTCATCGCCGGCGGCCAGCACCTCGGCGGCAAACATGCCTTCGGCAAAGGCGTGCACCACATGATCCTGGCCCTGCACCACGGAAAGCAGCCTGGCCCGCAGGGTGCGGATGCGCTCTGTCAGTTCCGGAAGATAGGCAGGCGTCATCTCCTTTGCCCGGGCGGCCTGCTCCGCCTCCGCGTTTTCCTGCTCCCGCTGTTTCATCTCCTGGTTGACAGCCCCTTTGAGCGGGCAGACCTGCAGGATGGTATCGGTGGGCTTCTTCAGGATGGCCAGCAGCAGATCCTGACCCCAAACTTCCGTCTGTCCCCGGTTCGCGGCGATCCTCGCGGCGCTCTCCAGGTATTCCGGCAGCTTGCCGGAATCGCTCTTGGCTCCGGTCTTGAGCTCGTGCCGCAGCTGCGGACGGGCACGATCGGTATCCACCCCCTCTTTTTCAAACAGGGACTTTACGGCAGCAATATCGGCGTCCACCTTTTTCATGTCGCCGTCCGGCAGGTTGAAGGCATCGCCGGCCCTGATTTCCGCCAGCTTGAGCAGCCCCAGGAAGAGATACTCCACGCCCTGGCTGTCGCCATTGATGTTCTTGGCCTCGGCCTGGGCACGCATCATCACGTATTTCATCGAATAAGAGATTTCCATGCCGTCTCTCCTTTCCGCGTCATTGGCATTTATTACTTTGGCTTTTTATCCAGCCGCTCCCGGGCCCGGCGCTCCATCTCGGCCAGCAGATCGGCCATGGGATCGGCTGGCCTGGGCGCAGGCGCTTTTTCCTGGAGGCGGCTCCGGGCCTGCTGCTCCAAGCCGGCCAGCAGGTCGGCCGTGGGATCGACGGGTCTGGGCGCCTGCACCGGCGTCAGCTCCTCCTGCGCAAGCCCCTGCCCGGTCAGGAAGCGCGTTTCGCTGCCGTCCCTGAGGGCATACTGCCAGTCCAGGGTCACCTGGTTATACTCGTCCCCGTTGGGGCCGGTGGAGAACATCCCAATGAAGGCGGTGCTGTCCTTGCGCAGGATATCCACAGCAACGCTGCCGATCTCCACCTCGCTGAACTGCCCCGGGGCAGGGATCAGCCACAGGAAGGAGCTGTGGGAGAAGGACCGCCACAGGAAAACGTCGCCCTCCGGGCTGATGTCCATCAGCGCCTGCATGCCGATGCGTCCGCCGTTTTCTATATCGATCTTTCGGCTGGCGTGCAGAAACTCGGTATGCAGCAGCTCCATGGTGCGCAGATCGATGACCGACATAGCGCATACGCCGCCGTCCTTTTCCGGGCCGTAACGGTTCAGCACCCGGCTTTGCACCAGGGCCACGGTGGCGTTCATGGGACGATTGAGCGAAACCAGATATGGCTCCAGCGCCCATCGCGGCGCGGTGTCCGCGGGATCCAGGGGCGGCAGGCCGTTCAGGAACGCGGCGTCGCTGCGCGCCGTGGGAGAAAGGTCCTGCCCAAAGCGCACAGCGCCCAGAAAGGCGTTGGCGTCCTTCGCCGTATCATCCCAGGCCGAAAGCACGCCGGAATTGCAAACGTAGCAGTGCCGGTTTCCCTGGTCCAGTATGCCGATGGCGCTGTTTTGCAGGCAATTCTTGGGCACGTGAGATAGGGCGCGCCCGTTCTCATCCTTGCCCACCCATCGGTCGATCCCCGGCTGGAAGGTCAGGTGACGGTTGCACCGGTCCACCACGGCAAAGCCATGGGGCAGGCTGCTGTTGGCCAGCGTCATCATGACCGTAAACACACCGCCGGGGATAACGGCGGACAGATTGTAGGCGTTCGGGTCCTGGCGAAAGGTAGGCACCTCCCGGGTTTTCAGCGTGCCAGTATTGCGGGAGCCGCGCAGCGCCTGACGGCGGCAGGCCGGGCTGCGGCCCACGGCATTGTTGATCCGGGACCATTCCTCGCTGGGGTGCTCGGGATTCAGCTGATAGGCTTTTTCCAGCAGCTCCAGCGCTTCCTGCCATTTTTCAGCCTGGCGGCAGGCCTCGGCCTGCTCCAGCAGCGTTTCCAGTTTGCTCTGCCGTCCAAAGGCCTCGGCGTAAGAGAGCGCCCGGGCGATGACATATTCGGGATAATGGCCGAATACATCCAGATTATAAATGGCAAAATACCGCTTCTGGCTGACAAAAACCGGCTTGGTAAAGACCAACAGCCAGCGATGGCCGCTGTCCGCGGAGATGGCGTACTGATCAGAGGACAGCCCCAGGGCAGGCGCGTCCGCCTTCAGGCCGTTGCGCTGGGGTTCTCCCCGGACGCGGAAATTCATCCCGCCGCCCTTACGTGAAACGTTTGGCATGGGCCGCCACAGCGCCGAGAGATCGTCCCGGGGCACGGTCGCACCGCGGTTGCCGCTGACCCGTACAACATCATAGGTCTTCTGGATGGCCCTCAGGCCGTCCGAAAAGGCCACATAAGGCCATTCTCTGATGTCGCTGCGGCGGGTAAAATCACACCGTTCATAGGCGGGCAGCCTTTCCAGCGTCCGGGGATCAAAAGCGGCAAAGGAGATGCCGTCCGCGCCGCACAGGTATACTGCTTCCCCGCACAGGAACACCCGCCGGAAGGTTTTCCCCTCCAGGTTCTTTGCCGACAGCGTGATGCGGTTCAATTCGTGGCGGTTTGGCAGATCATAGATTGCCAGGCAGGTATCAAAGCCGCCGCCCGGGCTGTCCTGCTGCCAGGCCACGGCGCACACGTCGTCCGCCACGTCAAAGGCGATAAAGCCGCATTTTTCCGGCTCCGGAGGCAGCCGCATCCAAGCGGCGGAAACGCGCTTTTGCTCCCTCAAAAGCTCCTCCCGCTCCGCAGATCCTTCCTCCGCCTGGGACACGCACTGCTCCAGGTACATATCCGCGTTGACACCGGCGTAATGGGCAATGTTCAGGTTGGCCAGCAGCCTGCCGATGCGGGGCGTGGGCATGCCGCCATAGCGCTGGATCAGGTTGCTGAACAGGTTATCAAAGCCCTCCGCCAGTGTATAGCCGTCCCGGGCGCGTTTGGGATCGCCGCGCACCCGATACAGCGTTTGGTTATACATCACGATGGCCGCGTCGGGCTCCTTCTCCAGGGCTTCCGCCCAGCAGGCCTCCGCTTTTTCCGGCATGCCCAGGTCCAGATAGGTCAGAGCGCGGTTATTGAGGCTGTCCGCCGTGTCGGCGGCAGACTGGGGCTCCGGGCGGGCGTAGCGCTCGCCCAGCGTATCCTGATAGATGTCCTTCAGCCGTGCCTGGATGATGGCAAAGTCATGGGGCCGGGCCTCGGGATCGGTTTCCATGCACTTTGCCAGCAGGGCTTGCAGGCTTTCCGGCATGGGCACCCGGCAATCCTCAAAGTAATCCCGGCAGCTCATGCCGGCCACCACGCCGTTCTGCCAGGGACGGGCGCCCAGGTACATTTCCATCACCGATACGGCCCAGCTGTAAATATCCGTGCGCCGGGTCAGCGCCTTGCCGTCCATCTGCTCCATGGAGCAGTAAGCCGGCGTATAACCGCCGGAGGCAGCCATCTGGGTGGCCCCGTCGCCCGCCTGTTCCTTGACCGTCAGCACACCCCGCGCCTTCGCCAGGCCAAAGTCCGCCGCCTTGGCCTGCCAGTCCTTCGTCAGCAGCAGGTTATCGGGCTTCACATCCTGGTGGATCAGCCCGCTTTCATGGGCGTAATGCAGGCCCCGGGCGTACTGGATGGCGATATCCAGCAGCCGCGCCTGCTGCTCCTGTTCGCTGCCTGTATACAGCGTACCCTTTTGGATGTGGTTTTCCAGGCTGCCATTCTCCATCCATTCGGAGAAAATGGTGGGCACGCCGCCGATCTCGCGCACATAATAGCAGGACACGATGTTGGGATGCAGACCCAGATCAATCCAGCATTGACATTCATGGATGAAATTCTGTTTGGCTGTCTCATCGGCAAACATCTGCGGCTGGGGCCGTTTCATGGCCAGATCCGTATTCCAGCCCACATGATGCACCCGCCACACCGCGCCCATGCCGCCCTTGATAGCATCGGTTTCAATGCGGTAGGTGGAAAGCAGCGTTGCGCCTCGGGAAAAGGCATCCTCCGGCAGGGTGGCCTGCGGCGCTTCATATACGGTTTGTCCGCCATCCAGAACGGTTTTCTCTTCTGCTGTCATAAACCCCTCACTCCACGCGGATGACCACCGCGGATATATTGTCCCGGCCGCCATGGGCGTTGGCGGCGTCGATCAGCGCCTGGCAGGCCTGCCGCACATCCGGCTTTGCCCGCAGGATGGCGGCGATCTCCGCCTCGGGCGCCATGCCATGAAGCCCGTCGCTGCACAGCAGCAGCACATCGCCCGGATGAACGGGACGAAGAAAAACCTCCGGCGTGGCCGGCGCTTCCATGCCCACGAAGGCCGTCAGCTGGGAACTGGCGGGCGAATGGGCCGCCTCCTCCTTGGTCATCTGGCCGTTGCGCACCAGGATGCCGGCCACGTTCATATCCTGGGTCACCTGCTCCAGGGCATCCATGCCCGCAGGGAGCAGATAGCCCCGACTGTCGCCCAAGCCCACAAAGATGGCCTGATCCCGGTACAGCCACACCCCCGCCAGCGTGGCCCCGTATTCAAACCGCCCCGGCGCGTTGCCGCTGGCGTACAGCTGGTCGCTGAGCATGGCGACGACCTGCCGCAGCCGCTCCGCCATGGTTTCCGCCGAATCCGTAGGCGCGGCTTCCTTCAGGCAGATACCGATCAGCTGGGGCAGCGATTCGCTGACGTAGGCGGAAGCGTCCGCGCCGCGGCGCAGGCCGCCCATGCCGTCGGATACGCCAAAGAAGCCATGCTCCCGATCCAGGATGATGCGGTCCTGGTTGGAGGAGCGCAGCTTTCCCACGTCGGTGATCCCCGCCGCCTCAATCGGATATATAAAGCCCGCGATATTCATCATAGAATCCCCCTGCAATAGGTCTTTACGCTGTCAGGCAGCGCCGCAATGATGTCCCGGCGCAGGGCGGCGGCGGAGGCGTAATGCAGCCGCGGGCTCTCGGCCAGCGCCCGGTCGATGACGTCGGCCAAAGCGGCGGGAATGCTGCGGTCCCGGCTCCGGATGGGCACGGCGCTTTCGGTGATGAGCACCTGCCACACGTTGACCCCGGGACGGAAGTTTTTGACGAATTGGCCTGTCAGCATGTAGTAATAGGAGGCTGCCGCCGCCCAGACGTCCACCTCGGGCTTGGCGTATTTGCAGTCCCGGGCCTGCTGCTTGGGCATGAACACTGGGGTGCCCATCACCGCGCCGGTTTTGGATACCTGGGACCGGCCCGCGGCGTCGAATGCCTTGGCCATGCCAAAGTCCGCCACCATGGCGGTGGGATGATCGCCGGTGTCGGAGAGGAAGATGTTGCCGGGCTTGAAATCCCGGTGCACGATGCCGTGGACGAGAAGCTTTTCAGGCGCGCGTCCCTTTACGCCCGGGACCTCTACGCTGACGTTCAGGTTGTGCACGTAATCCAGACCGGACAGGGTTTGCAGAATGATATGGGTGGCCAGCTCCAGGCTGAGCCTGCCGCCCTTTTTCTTCATCAGGTCGTCGGCGCTGCCGCCTTCGCAAAGATCCATCAGGATGTAGAGCACGCCGTTGGCGCTGCCGGTTTTATAGGCCTTGACCACGTTGGGATGGCGGATTTGCTCGCAGATGCCCGCCTCTCGCAGGAAAAGCCGCTTGGCCTGATCGTCCATGGCAACGTCCGGGAGCATGGTCTTGAGCGCAAATTCCTTTCCGGTGTCGGTTTCCCGCACCTTCCACACCTCGCCCATGCCGCCCTTGCCCAGCAGGGACACCTTTTCATACCCGGCCAGGATGGAGGAGCCCGCGGTCTTCTGCCGCTGGCGGGCCTTCTGGGCGTTGACGTTCAGCATGGCCAGCACGCCGTCCAGCACCTTGGCCCGGTCCGCCAGGCAGGCGGGGCACAGGTTGTTGTCCTGGGCGGTGGGCGTAAAAACCTTGCCGCAGCCCTTGCACTTGACGGCATCGTCCGGCTGAACGGGTTCCGGCGCGGGCTCGGCCACCGTGCGCTGCATTTCTTCCTCCTGCCTGCGCCGCTCCTTCTTTTCAGCCTCCAGCTTTTTCCAGCATTCCTCGCAGATCCTCCGTCCCTGGTCATCCATGCGGAGGGCAGGCAGCAGGCTGCCGGTCAGCACCGTGGCGTTTTCATCCGCGGCCGCGCCGGGCAGGACTTTCCCACACAGCAGGCAAGTTTCGGTCTGCTCGATATAACATTTGATTTCGCACTGCGACCCCAACCCCAGCACGTCGCCATCATGTAGGTCAAAGGCCTGGTGCTGCTGCTCCCTGGCCTCTTCCCAGGAGGTGTTTTGGTCCCGCTGGCCGATCTTTTTCCCGTTGATGAAGGTGCCGTTCAGGCTGCCGAAATCCTGGAGCCGTACGGCGGGCGGACGGATCTCCAGCAGACAATGATACCGGGAGACGGTTTTTAAGGGGATCACGATGGCGCAGTCCTCCTGCCGCCCGATGAGCACGCGGCTGGTTTCGCCAAATTCAAAGCGCTCGCCGGTTTTTTCTCCCTTGGTAATTTCCAAAAGCACCTTGGCTTGCATGGCCTTTCCTCCTTGTTACACGTGTCTGCCGTAGGAAATGGAGCCGATGAGCGTCAGCAGCGTATACACACCCAGAACAATCCATACCCACAGCTGCACGGGACACCAGCCGAAGAGCCAGTGCAGGAACAGCACCAGCAGCGGAATAAACAGGAAGGTGTAAAACGCCCGCAGGAAGGTGAAAAATCCCTCGTGGCCGTCCCGGCACCAGGAGGAAGCGTAGCGCAAATGGAGACAGGTAAAGACGGTGTTGGGGATATTCCATACACAAATGAAGCCGATGATCCAGTACGTCTTTTCCACCCAGTCATCCAGGGGCTTATTGTAGGCCCACAGACCCACGGCCGCCGCCAGGGGCAGCAGCAGCTGGCCCGTAATGGTTTTGAAAATCACCTTGGGCACCGGACCCTGGTTGCTGCTGTACTTGATGCTTCTCCTCTTTTGCGCGTCAGTATAGTTGAGCATCTCATACAGGGCCGTGCCAAAGGACAGCACCAAAATGCCCAGTACGCCGGATACGATTTTGATCCACAGCGGATATTCGGGATAGGAAAAGATGCTTTTGACCGATACCGTCAGCCAGGCGATGAGCGCCAGATCCGTCAGCACGCGCAGGAACAGGCTGAAGGATTTGCTCCACAGGCCCACGATGCGCCAGATACCCCGCGCCACCAGAAAAGCCCAAATCAGCAGCACAGCGCGCACGGCGAAGGCGATCCAGGGCGCAGGCGGCGCGCACACATACCCGGTAAAATGCTCGACGGCAAACAGCGTGGCCGCCGGAATCACCAGCAGGAGCAGGAAATACTGGAGGAAGGCCGCCACCGAGCCGCCCCGATAGGTGATGAGGCCGATCTTGGTTCTCCGCTTTCTCGGCTTTTGGGGCTTACGGGCCGCGTTCAGCCTGTCCAGGGCCTGGAAGGCCTGTACGATCCCCTGCAGATCGGCATCCCCGCTCCCGTTGTTTTGGGGAGGCTTGGGGGTAGGTTTGAGCGCAGGGCTGGGGGTGGGCTTGGGCTTCACCGGCGCGGACTGCACGCTGGATATAGCGGTCTGCTGGGGCTTGACCGCGGGTTCGGGCTTCTTTTCCTCGTATTTTTTATCCGTCCCCGGCAGGTTGACGGCGCTCATGGCCTTGACCACCATGCTGGGGTTTTCGTGCACGGCCTTGGCCAGATCCAGCGGCGTGATAGGCCGGCTGCCCGCGATCTCCGCCGCCCGGCCGATGGTGGCGCTGCCGTCCACAAACAGCCCTTTATCGTTGTTCAGGGCGGAGAGACGCAGCTTGGTTTTGGGGGCGCTGATGCAGTGCATCTTGGTTAGCAGGAATTTGCGCAGCTCCTTGGCTTCCTCCCGGTATTCCGCGCCGTTCATGGGCGGGTCCAGATAGCAGGCCATCAGCAGCAGACCGTACAGGATATGCTCCTGGCACAATTGGTCGCTGTCCCCTTCCAGGCGCAGCATTTGGGCCTGGGTAATCACCTCTTGGGCGCTTTTGCTCAGTTCCATCGATATGCTCCTTTCAAACCTTTTTCATCCGCCTGCATTATAGCAAAACAAAAGCGCCGGTAGGGATGCAGGCTGCATACATTACCGGCGTATTTCAGGTTTATTCGTAATTTATTTCAAAGGGCGGCGTTCCCAGCTCCTCCACCAGCGGCTCCATGTCCCGGCTGATGGTAACGCTTTCCAGCATCGGCAGCAGGAGCAGCGGATGCAAACTTTTGACCGGCACGGCAGCCATCCGCAATCGTCTGAGCCCGCTGTGCACCGTGATGGGCGTCAGATCGCTCACCGCCGTATGCGCAATCTCCAGATCCTCCAGCTGGGTGATGTCCTTCAAATCCTCCAGCGTGGTCAGGCCAGACCAGGCCAGGCTGAGGGACCGGATGCTCTTGTGTCCCAGATAGCGATAGCTTTCCGTGGGATTGGCGATATCCAGGTAGTTAAAATTGCCCAGCTGCCCGATGACGGCGGGATCATAGCTGCGCACGCCGCACAGATCCAGATAGATGAGGCCTGGGCACTGCACCAGAGGCGAAATATCCCGGACGGGATTATCGTTGATGCCCACATAGGTGAGGCGATCCAAGCCCGCCAGTACGGAGATATCCTGGATGTAATTGTGCTTGAATTCCACCTTGTTCAGCATTTTCAGCCCGGCCAGGGCGGAAATGTCGGCCAATTCCTGGGCCGCCACGCAGGCCTGCTCCAGATTGGGCAGCTGCGCCAAATCCGCCAGATCCTTCATATCACCCCGCGTGGGCCTGCCGTCCGCGTACCACTGATTGACCGCCGCGTAAAAGGCGTCCGCGTTCCCATAGGCGGCGTCGGCCACGATATAAATGCCCTTTACCCGGGCCAGCAGATCCCGGGTGACGGGCTCCTTCTCCCCCAGTCCCAGGTTAAGCCGCGCCGCCTCCGCCACCAGGGGGCTAGCAAAGGTGACCCGCTTCGCGTTTTTGAGAGCGTTTGGCAGGATGCAAAGCCCCAGCAGAATCATGACCGCCATGGCCGCCGCGATCCCCCGGAACGTGCGCCTGCGCCGATGGGAAAGGGCGTTCTGCAGCGCCTGTTTGGCCTGAGCCGCGGAAGCGTAGCGATGCTGCGGATCGAAGGCCGTCATGCGCCGAAGCGCCTTTTCCAGGGGCGTGCCCGCGGTTTGAACCGGCTCGGCCTCTCCGCGCAGCAGCCAGTGCAGCACCACGCCCAGGCTGTAAAGATCGGAGCGGGCGTCTGTCTGGGCATAGCCGTACTGCTCGGGCGGCGCAAAGCCCCGCGTGCCAAATACAATTGTATCGGTTTCCTTTTTCGACTCGCTGCGGGAGATGCCAAAATCAATCAGCACGGGGCTGCCATCCTCCCGGATGATGATATTTTGCGGCTTTACGTCCCGGTGAATAATGGGTGGTTCCGCACTATGCAGCGCCTGCAGCTGGTCGCACAGGCAGACACCGATCTCCACGATCTCCGCTTCGCTGAAGCTTCGCCCCGCCGCCTCGGCCGCCAGCGTTTCACCTGCCACATACTGATGCAGGACGCAGCGCATCTGATCGTTTTTGTATTCGCCCAGGAAACGCGGCAAAGGCGGCATGTTCAGTTTCCGCAGCGCCTCCGGCTCGGACTGATCATACAGCGGATACCCGGCGAAAAAGCACTTGACCGTCGCCAACGCGCCATCCGCGCGGCTGCGGGCCAACAGTGTGGCAATGCCCGGAGCGCCGGAAAAAAGCTCCAACAGCTCATAGGCTTTTGTTAATTCCCGCGGGTATTCCGCTTCATCGGGAAGTGTCAGCCCGTTTTTTTCCTTTTCATCCATTCAGCTCGCCTCCCCCAGTAGCAGCAGGCCGTGCTGGTTCAGCAGCTCCTGCGTGGTCATCATATCATACCCATTCTTCAGGCAGAAGATCAGCGCGGCGTCCCGCTTGAGCCGGGGATACAGCGGGCTTTTTCCGGCAGCCTGCAGCATCTGCTGGGTTTCCTCCACCGTCAGCCCCATGCCGACAGCCAGCTGCAGCACCTTGTCCCGGGAGGGCCGCCGGGTGCCGTTGAACAGCTGATGGCCGTAGGTGCGGTCGATCTGGGCGCAGAAAATCACACGCTCGGGGATCAGTGACCGCTGATCGCAGAAAGTGGCAAGCAGCGCGCAAAAATCATGGGGCTGCAAATTCTGCTCGTTACGCTGAAAAAAGGAATCCAGATTTTTGGTTTTGAATATTCTTTTGAGCAATGAATCAGTGCTTACTTTGTCCTGCATATCGAGTCCCCCTTTTGCATGATCAGCCCAATTTGTCCGACGACGGTCCGGAGGAGCGCTGGAATATTGTCTATTATACTGTTTATTGTATGATTCAGCAAGAATGCAGTTTGCATACATCGTTTGACGGCGGCAGATTATATTTCGCGTAGAAATCCACAGGATAGACCGAAGGGAGTATCATTCGGTTCTGACCACTCGTTTTGAATAATATGGGAAATTCATCGTTCGTCTCAATGCAAATTTACAAGGTGTTTTTGAAATTGTCAACGATTATGCTGTAGTCATAAGCATCAAAAGTTAAAAAACAGAATGAAAATGATAACAAACCGATTACTCTCTCCTTCATCAAAAAACGTTCTCGAATGTCCCCAAATGTCCTGAAATACCCACACATGTCAAGGGCTTGACGTGGTATAATGTATCCTGTGAAAATCTATGGAAGCATCAGCCGATAAAACGACTGGTGCTTTTCCATTGCGCTTGTCACAGCGCAGCATGATAACGCTTGCGGAATTCATTTTACATTCTACGGGGTTACATTTTAACTCAAAAGACACCCTAACCACACTGCAAAGACACCCTAAAGACACCTTGAGGGCACCCGGCATCCGTGGTAAAATGTATCATGTAAAAGTGAGAGCATCAGCAACGCTGGTGCTTTTTTCCCTTTGACAAAATTCCAACGTCATTCCTCGCTTCCAAGCATGGCCGCGCAGCCACTTGGCAGGCTGACAGAAAGAAGAAGAACTGAACGATATGATTAACCTGTCCATCATTGAAACAGATGATGCTGGTGAGCGTCGGGTTTCCGGTCGTCGGCTTCATAAGCTGCTGCGGGTTGCGACTCCATATACCATGTGTTTTCCGCGCATGTGTGATTACGGATTCGTTGAAAATACTGACTTTTGGACGGATCACAAAAAAGTGATCCGTGCCGACGGAACACAGATGCCGCAGCAAGTTGCGGACTACATGCTTTCGATTGATATGGCAAAACGAAGTGCTTTCTTTATCCTCTTTGGCAGAACACTCCAGCCGCATTCCTTGTCTTCACATGCTATATCAGCCCGCATCCAATATAGAGACATCGACCATAACGCGGCCAATCATGCCCACGGGTATTTTACCACCTGCTCCGAAAAATCCGTCCAGTCCAGCACGCCGTCCTTTTGCAGCCGTCCCAGTGCGATGCAAGGGAGAACATTTGCGCTTTTTGCCAATCGCTCCACATCTGACCAGTCAATCCTTCTGCGCGTGGATTGGAGAAAATCCCGATATCGATTGGTTGAAATCAGCATTTCTTTGGCGAATTCATCTGCTGTGGCATCGTTATTCCCTTGCGAGAAATCGAAATCCACATAAAAAAGATGGCCCAAATGAAGATGTATCATGTGGTACAGCTCATGGAAAAGCGTATGCCAGAACGTATCGGCCCGCTGATGCGGCACGGTCATACAGAAAATCAGCTTTTGATCGTTTGTTACTTTTATAAACGCGCGAACCGGAGCACCATGAAAAGCTGGCACCATCCGAAACGCAATACCGCATTCCGCGAACAGTTTTTTCAGTTCGGAGTAGATATCGTTTGGATCAGAGAACATGATCGCTCGGATCTCATGCCTTTTCATATAAGGCAGGCTGTTGTCAAATTGGGCAGTGATCTTGTCAAGCGGTGTTTCTATTTCACACATGCGCTGCCAGGCAAATAAAACATAAGGATTAGCCCGCTCGTTGGAAGCAAGCCGCGCGCGGTAATCGGCATAAAAACTGATTTCAGGGATGGCCGTCAAATTGCTGACGCGAAGCAGCCTGCGCAGCTGCATGACCATGGCAGCGTCGCTGCATTCATTTTTCAGTTCGCCATGCTCGACAAAATGCGCGATCATTTCCTGCAACGGCTCCAAGACTGCAATTTCCTGGGGAGCAATGCAACTTTCTTCTTTGATACGCAGCTGCTCTTCATCGTATTCCGCTTGCAGCTTCAACCAGAAGGAAGCGTCCTCAAAAACATAGCCCAGCTTCTGCGCAAAAGCGACCGTGATGCCTTTCTGCCCATTAACGACGGTACAGATATGCTTTTCGGTTACGCCGGTTCTCTTCGCCAGCTCGCTGCGATGCATGCGTGCTTCTTTCAATTTCTGATTCAAGATGCTGCCGGGATGCGTCATATACATCAGCTCCTTCTATTCAATCATAGAGCACAGAGAACCGATTGTCAATCAATTCTTTACCGAAATGGTAAACATGATTTATAAACGCAGTTACCGCATAACATGAAAAATTGTCAGCAAATGTCACCTTACTGTCACCCCCTTGACATGATATAATGTAAACTGTGAAAGAATGGGCACTGGCAATTACGCCGGTGCTTTTCTTTTACCCATCGGATACCAGAGAAGGAGGAAGCGCATGAACGAAAACCAGAAACGCACCATCCACTACAGTTTCAAAGCTACACCGGAGGAGGATGAGATCATTCAAAAAAAGATGGAGCTGGCCGGAATCAAAAATCAGTCTGCATTCATCCGGCGCATTGTTCTGGGAGGATTGATTCTTCGTCTGGATCTGCCGGAACTAAAAAACGCAACGCGCCTCATGGGCAGCCTGTCCAACAACGTGAATCAGATTGCCCGGCGGCTGCATGAAGGCGGATCGATTTATGAAACGGAGGTGGACGACATTGTGGAAAGACAAAAGCAGTTACAGGATACGTTGGATAAAATCCTTACCAGCCTGGATCGGATAAGACGATAAGCAGGCATCATCATTTACCATTGCGGCGGTTTGCATAGAGCAGATCGCCGTTTTCTTATGTCAAAAAGGAGGAGCCATGGCGACCACAACCATCATGTCCGTTCATGTCAACAAAGGAAAAACGCCGAAGCAGTGCGTGGCAGCGCAGCTGAATTACATCATGAATCCTGAAAAGACCAACGACGGCGCGCTCATTTCATCGCATGCCTGCATGCCGGAAACGGCAGTCAATGAGTTCATGCTGTACCGGCAGGAGTATCTGGAAAACACAGGCAGGGAAAACGAAAATGAAGTTTTGGTCTATCACGTCCGTCAGGCTTTCAAGCCGGATGAGATCACGCCGGAGGAAGCAAACGAAATCGGAAAGGAGCTGGCATCCCGGTTGACCGACGATCAGTTCGCCTATGTCGTTGCGACGCACATCGACAAACATCATGTGCATAACCACATTGTGATTTGTGCCACGGCGCTGGACTGCCAGCACAAATATCGGGATGTGAAACGCAGCGGCAAGGATCTGGCACAGCTCAGCGATGCGATCTGTGAGGAACATCAGCTTTCGGTCATTCGTGATCCGCAGAACAAAACTGTTTCTTATGACAAATGGCAGGGAAATCAGCGGCGATTCACTCATCGGGATGAACTGCGAATGATCATTGATACCGCGTTGCGGATGCAGCCGGACGGCTTTGATGCGTTGATGCAGCTGCTGGAAGAGGCCGGCTGTTTCATCAAGCGCGGCGCGCAAATCAGCATCAAGCCACCGGAGGGTGAACGGTATATCCGGCTTGATACCCTCGGCCCGGAATACGATGAAGCATCTTTGCGCCGGACGCTGGCTCGTGATCATGTGCACATTCCGAAAATCCCACGGGGAGATTTTTCTGAAAGTCAGATCAAACGGCTGGTTGATATTGAAGCAAAGCTTCGCGCCGGCAAAGGGAAAGGTTATCAGGTATGGGCCGAACGAAACAACATCGATGCGAAAGCACAGATGGTGATCTTCCTGAAAGAGCATCAGATCGGTTCGCTGGAAGAGTTGAACGATCAGATTCAGAAACTGACCGATCAGCAAAAAGAATTGAAAACCTCTATCCGGGAAAATCAAAACCGAATGAAGGAGATCAACCGACAGCGGCAAGCGATTCGGGATTACAGCCGGACGAAAGAGATTTATACCCAGTATCGGGAATCCGGCTGGTCGGTGAAATTCTATCAGGACCATCGGCAGGAGATCGAAGATTACAAAATGGCCCAGGCGGTCTACTCATCTCTCGCTGGAAAGATGCCGACGCTGAAAGAGCTGACGGCGGAATACGACAGCTTGAAGGAGCAGAAAGAAACCGATCAGGCAGCGCTCGACGAGCTGAAACCAAAGCTGACTGACCTCAAACACATCCGATATAACTACGAAATTCTGGAACGGGACGGCGCACCAAATAGTCACCAACATGTCATACCAAAAGATCACCACTACGATGAATACGGTGTCAACCACAATGACGAATCCCGCTGATTCGCAAAACAACCACAGCGCTTGCGCTGGTAAAAGGGCTTGGGGGGCTTTGAGCGCCAGGAAAATGATCCGGTGGATCATTTTCAGCGAAAAGCGGGCCGGCAGGCCCCGGAGTGCCCCAACAAGCAAAGTGCAAAAGGTGCTACCTTTGCCCTGCTTGCTACTATTCTATTCGGCCTTTTTCTCATATGAATCGTACCCCAAATTTCCGCGCAGGA
>JAFUDW010000198.1 GCA_017464225.1 Clostridia bacterium
CGCCGGGTATGATACTTACCTCAACCGCAAGGATCACCTGTGGACGCTGTACCAGTATGAAGCGGGAGAATTCAAGCTGCCCGAAAACGCCGATCCCGATATGATTTATGGCGGCTGCAACTCCGGCAACTGCCATCTGACTATCCGTCCCACCGGCGATGTGTATGCCTGTCGCCGGGTGCAAAACAGCAGGGTGGGGAACGTGTTCGAGGATCGCCTGGCAGAGTTGTGGGTCTGCGAAATGGAGCAATACCGGGAATACGATAAATTCAAGAAGTGCGCCAAATGCGAGCTGAAAGCCTGGTGCCGGGGTTGCCCGGCGGTTGCCAGCGGCGCAAACGGTGATTTCTACGCGCCTGATCCGCAATGCTGGAAAGAGAAGAACGATATAACAGGCGAATTGCTGTAAGGAGGCAAGATCAATGAAGGCAGTTGTACTGACAGGAATCACCCCGGCGGAACAGGTGAAGCTGAGCGAGGTGGACATTCCTCGGGTGAAGTCTGGCTGGGTGCTGATAAAGGTGCATGGCTTTGGCATGAACCATTCCGAGCAGATTCTGCGTCTTTCGGAAATCGAAGCGCCGTATATCCTCAAGCCCGTGGTGCCGGGTATCGAGTGCGTGGGTGAGATCGTTGATCCATCCGATACGGCCTTTACAAAAGGCCAGAAGGTGGTGGCTCTCATGGGCGGCATGGGCCGCAGCTTTAACGGAGGCTATGCCGAATATGCCCTGCTGCCCGCCCATCATGTGTTTGCCGTGGAAACGGATTTGTCATGGGACGCCCTGGCCGCTGTGCCGGAAACCTTCTTCACAGCTTGGGGCAGCCTGTTTGAATGCCTGCAATTAAAGAAAGAAGATACGCTGCTGATTCGCGGGGCCACCTGCGCCTTGGGCTATGCGGCCATCCAGCTTACCAAGGGCTTGGGCTGCAAAGTTATTGCCACCACGCACCGGGAAAGTAAATTGCCGCTTTTGAAGGACGCCGATGAAGCCGTCCTGGATGATGGAAAGCTGGCCGGAAAAATCCACGGCGTGACGAAAGCCCTGGAACTGATCGGACCCAAGACATTGGGCGACACCCTGCGGGCCGTGGAGCATGGCGGCATCGTCTGCAACACGGGCATCCTGGGCGGCGTATTCACGCTGAATGATTTTGACCCCATCAAGGATATTCCCAACGGCGTGTATCTGACCGGCTTTTTCAGCAATTATCCAACACAGCAGGTGATGGACGATATTTTTTCTTTTCTGAATGCCCATCATATCATCCCCGCCTACGGCGCGCATTTCACCTTTGACCAAGTGAAGGACGCCTGCATTGCCCTGGACAGCCACAAGGTGAACGGCAAGATCGTCGTGACCATAGAATGAGGTACAGCTTATGAAAAGAATGCTTGCTATCCTGCTCTGCGTCATCGCATTGGGAGGAATGACCATGACAGCTCACGCGGAAGAAACAACGCTGGATTTCTTCAAATCCCTGAACTTTGAGGATGGCGTCAGCGTGGTGGTGGATGTGTTTCATCGCTTTCCCCTTCAATACGCCACCACCCTGGGATTGGACGGCAATCCGCAGATCCGACCCATCGAATTCAAGTTTGAAGAGGACGGCGTGCTGTACTTTGATACGGTTACGTTCTACACATCCTTCAAGGAATTGCAGGCGCATCCGTATATTCAGCTTTGCGTCTGTGATCAGGAAACCATGACCTATGTTCGGCTGGGCGGCAAGGTCAACTTTACCACTGATCAGGCTGTGATCGACCGCTGCTTTGAAGCCAGCCCTGTGCTGACCAGCCAGTTTGGAAGCCACCGGGATGTAGTGATCGGCTACTATCTCACCGAAGCCTGGGCGGAGTTTTCTTCCTTCTCCAGTGAGTTGCCAAATAAAACCTACAAACTGACAAACAAATACAATCAGTAAAAGAAAGAGGACGCCGCGAAATTGTCAGCGTCCTCTTTCTTTATAGTTCTTTACGCTTCCCTTACCATTTGCTGATACCCCTGTCCCCATGCTTCCATGGCTTTGATGATAGGCCGCATGGTATCACCCAATTCACTGACAGCATACTCTACCCGGGGCGGCACCTCAGGATAAACCGTTCGAGTGATGATACCGTCGTTTTCCAATGCCCGCAGATTATCCGTCAGCACTTTCTGGCTGATACCGGGAATGGAGCGCAGCATCTCATTAAAGCGCCAAGGCCGGGCCAGCAGATTGCGCAGGATCAGCAGCTTCCATTTGTTTCCGATCAGCTGTACCGTGGTTGCCACCGGGCAATCCGGCAGTTCTTCTTTTGTCAGCATGGGATTCACCTCGCTTTTTGCGTGCAGCATTCAATTTGGATTGCTGCATGCATTTTATCATGCGCGGGGATTTCCGTCAACCGATAGAACGGCATGAATCGAGAAAGCGACGCATACCCCTTTACGGGGGTGTTTGCCATGCTGCAATTCCTGTTTTTTCTGATCCGGGATGTGCTTCTGCTGCTGGGCTACGTATCAGGCGGCGGCAGCTTTCCCAAACCTTTGAGCAAAGCGGAGGAAGCCGAAGCGCTGGCCGCCATGGCAAAGGGGGATGACACAGCCCGGGCCAAGCTGATCGAGCATAACCTGCGGCTGGTGGTTCATGTGGTGCGAAAGTATACAGTGCCGGGCTATACCACCGACGACCTGGTATCTGTGGGCACGTTGGGGCTGATCAAAGCCGTCAATACCTACAGGGCAGACGCGCCAACGCCCTTATCCACCTATGCGGCGCGCTGCATAGAAAATGCTATTCCATCGCCAACGCGGCATGGGCAGGGAAAAGGAATTTTTCTTCCAATATCTGGCGCGTTTGCGCCCGGATTTCGGAGAAAATGTATATCATGTGCCGCTCAGAGGGAAGTCAGGTGAGGTTTGCGCCTTTATATATCCTTTCCTTCTGGGTGACGACAACCAAGAAGATTTCCGAGGTGGTTGCCTTGAATCGAAAGTATCGGCGCTATGAGGACATTGTTTCCATCCCCGACCGCCTTCGCTGGCGCAGGCACGAACTGGGCCTCCTGCAAAAGGAAGTCGCCGCAAAAATCGGCGTTACACGCAGCGTGTATAACAGTCTGGAAACAGGCGAAGTGGAAACCTGTGATCCTGCCGTGATGGACAAGCTGGCGGCGCTATACGGCATCCCAGTATCCGATCTGCTGGACGACCATCATCGTTTCCTGCTGAGCGGTCAGGGA
>JAFUDW010000199.1 GCA_017464225.1 Clostridia bacterium
CTGACTGGCCTCACCCCGGTTTTCGGCATGGTGGATACCCTGCACACCGGCAAATACATCGCCTATCTGTATTCCTCTTATACCAATAAAAACGACAGCCGCCTGACCGATAAAAAGAAAATCGTGGTGCTGGGCGCCGGCCCCATCCGCATCGGCCAGGGCGTGGAGTTTGATTATTCCACCGTGCACGCCGTACAGACCATCCGGCGCGCGGGCTACGAAGCCATCATTATCAACAACAATCCCGAAACGGTGTCCACCGATTACACCACCGCCGACAAGCTGTACTTTGAGCCGCTGACGCCCGAGGACGTGATGGCCATCATCGATTTTGAGCAGCCCCAGGGCGTGATCGCCTCCCTGGGCGGCCAGACCGCCATCAACCTGGCCCAGCCGCTGATGGACCGCGGCGTGACCATCATCGGCACCGACTGCGCCGCCATCGAACGGGCTGAAAACCGGGACAGCTTTGAAAAGATCCTGCTGGCGCTGGGCATTCCCCAGCCCAAGGGCCGCGCCGTCACCAACATTGAGGACGGCGTGGCGGCGGCCGAAGAAATCGGCTATCCTGTGCTTGTGCGCCCCAGCTTTGTGCTGGGCGGCCGCGCCATGCAGATCGTCGCCAACGAATCCCAGCTGCGCAAGTACCTGAAATCGGCTGTGGAGATCGACGCCGACAAGCCCGTGCTGGTGGATAAGTACATCCAGGGCAAGGAGGTGGAGGTGGACGCCATCTGCGACGGGCTGGACGTGTTCGTTCCCGGCATCATGGAGCTGGTGGAGCGCACGGGCATCCACAGCGGCGACTCCATCAGCGTATACCCCACCTTCTCGATCTCCGACAAGGTAAAGGGCGTCATCCTGCAATACGCCAAAAAGCTGGGGCTGGGCATCGGCATCCGCGGTCTGTACAACATCCAGTTCATCGTGGACAGGCAGGAAAACGTATATATCATTGAGGTCAATCCGCGCTCCTCCCGCACGGTGCCCTTCCTCAGCAAGGCCACGGGCTACAGCCTGGCCGATATCGCCACCGAGGTCATCCTGGGCAAAACGCTCAAGGAGCAGGGGATTTTCTGCCTGTATCCCGAGGAGAAGAAGCGCTTTTATGTAAAGGTGCCGGTATTCTCTTTCAATAAGATCAAGGGCCTGGACGTATACCTTTCTCCCGAAATGAAATCCACCGGCGAGGCCATCGGCTACGATGACAAGCTGAACCGCGCCCTGTACAAAGCGCTGCAGGCTGCCGGCATGCGGCTTCAAAACTACGGCACGGTATTCGCCACCCTGGCAGGCCGGGACAAAGAGGAAGCGCTGCCGCTGATCCGCCGGTTCTACAACCTGGGCTTCAATATCCAGGCCACCGAGGGCACGGCCCGGTACTTCAAGGAACACGGCATCCGCACCCACGTGCTGCGCAAGATCAGCGAAGGCAGCCAGGAGATCCCCGACGCCATCCGGCAGGGTCACCTGGCCTATGTGATCAACACCCGGAACGTGGGACAATTGGATCAGGCCACCGACGGCGCCGAGATCCGCCGCCTTGCCACCGAAAACAACGTGACCATTTTCACCTCGCTGGATACCGTGCGCGTGCTGCTGGACGTGCTGGAGGAAACCACGCTGACCATTTCGACCATCGACGCCTGACCCGCCGTTTGAACAGAAGTATGAAACAATCGATTTTTACCGTCACAGAAAACGCGCCCCTGACCTCCGCCGTATACCGCATGCGGCTTGCCGGCGATACCAAAGACGTCGCCGCGCCGGGGCAATTTGTCAATATCAGGCTGGAGGGCCTGTATCTGCGGCGGCCCATATCGGTATGCGACGCCGTGGACGGCTGCCTGACGCTGATCTATAAAGCGGTGGGACGGGGCACCGAACGCATGGCGTCCATGCGGCCCGGAGAGCGGCTGGATATCCTCACCGGCCTGGGCAACGGCTACAGCCTGGAGGGCAGCGGGGATCATCCGCTGCTGCTGGGCGGCGGCGTGGGCGTGCCCCCGCTGTACCTGCTGGCCAAGCGGCTGATCGCCCAGGGAAAACAGCCCCAAGCCGTACTGGGCTTTAATACGGCCGGCGAGGCGTTTTACGCGGAGGAGTTTGACGCCTTGGGCTGCCGCGTAACGCTCGTCACCGCCGACGGCAGCCTTGGCGCGCGCGGCTTTGTCACCGACGCGCTGCCGAATGATTATACCTATTATTACGCCTGCGGGCCGTTGCCCATGCTGAAAGCGGTGTACCGCGCCTGCAAAGGAAGCGGCCAGTTCAGCCTAGAGGAGCGGATGGGCTGCGGCTTTGGCGCCTGTATGGGCTGCAGCATTCAGACGGCGGACGGTCCCCGGCGCGTATGCAAGGACGGCCCGGTTTTCAATAAGGAGGCGCTGCTGTGGAACGACTGAACGTGAACCTGTGCGGCATTCCCCTCAGCAACCCGGTGATCCCGGCCAGCGGCACCTTCGGCTATGGGCACGAGTTCGCCTCGCTCTACGATATCAATATCCTGGGCACCTTCTCCTTCAAGGGCACTACCCGGAAGCCGCGCTTTGGCAACCCCACGCCCCGCATCGCCGAGTGCCCTTCGGGCATGATCAACGCCGTGGGCCTGCAGAACCCCGGCGTCAGCAAGGTGATCAGCGAGGAGCTTCCCCGGCTGAAAGCCTGCTTTCACAAGCCGGTCATGGCCAATGTCAGCGGGTTTTCGGTGGAGGATTACGCCTATACCTGTCAGCTGCTGGACAGGGAGCCGCAAGTAGGCTGGCTGGAGGTCAATATCAGCTGCCCCAACGTGCACGGCGGCGGCATGAGCTTCGGCACCGATCCCGCCGCCGCCGCGGCGGTAACACGGGCGGTCAAACAGGTGACCGCCAAACCGGTGATCGTCAAGCTTTCCCCCAATGTGACCGATATCGTTTCCATCGCCAAGGCCTGCCAGGACGCGGGCGCCGACGGCATCAGCCTGATCAACACGCTGCTGGGCATGCGCATCGATCTGAAAACCCGCCGCCCGGTGATCGCCAATACCATGGGCGGCCTTTCGGGCCCCGCCATCTTCCCGGTGGCGCTGCGCATGGTCTACCAGGTGGCAAAGGCCGTATCGATTCCCGTGGTGGGCATGGGCGGCGTGAGCAGCGCCGAGGACGTGATCGAGATGCTGCTGGCCGGGGCCACGGCGGTGGAGGTGGGCGCAGCCAACCTGGTGAATCCCTGGATCTGCCAGGATATCATTGAAGCCCTGCCCCAAGCCATGGACAAATATGGGATCAAAACACTGAATGAAATCATCGGAGGTGCCTGACTGTGGCAAAAGACGTAATCATCGCCTGCGATTTTGACAGCGCGGCAAAAACCTATGCTTTTCTGGATCGGTTCACCGGGCGCAAGCCCTTCGTCAAGATCGGCATGGAGCTCTTCTACGCCGAGGGCCCGGAGATCGTGCGGCAAATCAAGGCCCGCGGACATCGCATCTTTCTGGACCTCAAGCTGCATGACATCCCCAACACCGTTAAAAAGGCCATGGCCGTGCTGAGCAATCTGGATGTGGACATCTGCAATCTGCACGCCGCGGGCACCATTCCCATGATGGAGGCGGCGCTGGAGGGCCTGACCCGGCCCGACGGCACAAGGCCGCTGCTGATCGCTGTGACCCAATTGACCTCCACCGACCAGGCGCATATGGAAAACGATCTGCTGATCCATAGCCCCATCGACCAGGTGGTGCTGCACTACGCGCAGAACGCCCGCAGCGCCGGGCTGGACGGCGTGGTATGCTCGCCCCTGGAAGCCGGAAAGGTCCACGCCGCCTGCGGCGAGGCCTTCCTCACCGTGACCCCCGGCGTGCGCTTTGCAGACGGCGACGCCGGCGACCAGAAGCGCGTCACCACGCCGGCCCGCGCCCGGGAGCTGGGCAGCGATTACATCGTGGTGGGCCGCCCCATCACGGCGTCCGTCGATCCGGCGGCGGCATACGAAAGATGCTTGAAAGAATTTTTAGGATAACTTTTCTCCCCGCACAGAAAGGAGTTCACCGCCATGGAAAAGACCATCGCCCGCGATCTGCTTAAAATCCACGCCGTTTTCTTTCGGCCGGACGCGCCCTTCACCTGGGCCAGCGGCATCAAAAGCCCGGTATACTGCGACAACCGCCTGACGCTCACCGCGCCCGAAGTGCGTACCGACGTGGAAAACGGCCTTGCGCGGCTGATCCGGGAAAACTATCCCGAGGCCGAGGTGCTGATGGGCACCTCCACGGCGGGCATCGCCCACGCCGCCATCACCGGGCATATCCTGGGCCTGCCCATGGGGTACGTGCGCTCGGGCGCTAAGGATCACGGCCGCCAGAACCAGATCGAGGGCAGGCTGGAGCCCGGCCAGAAGGTGGTGGTGGTGGAAGACCTGATCTCCACCGGCGGCAGCGTGATCGAGGTGGTCAACGTGCTTCGGGAAGCCGGCGCCGCGGTGCTGGGCATCGTATCCATTTTCACCTACGGCATGCAAAAGGGCATCGAGCGCCTGGCCGCCGCCAACGTGAAAAACATCAGCCTGACCAATTTTGACGTGATCGCCCAGGTAGCCGCCGAGGAAGGGTATATCCAGCCCGCCGATATCGCCCGCCTGATCGCCTTCCGCAACAACCCTGCCGATGAAAGCTGGATCAAATCATGATGAGAAGCCTGATTGATATTCTGGATCTGTCAGTAGAGGAAATCGACGGCCTGATCGCCACCGCGCTGGACATCATCGATCATCCCGAAAGCTATGCCGACGCCTGCCGCGGCAAGCAGCTGGCAGCGCTGTTTTTTGAGCCCTCCACCCGCACAAGGCTGAGCTTTGAATCAGCCATGCTGGCGCTGGGCGGGCAGACGCTTTCGGTGCCAGGCGCGGCGCTGAGCTCTGCCGCCAAGGGCGAAAGCATTGCCGATACCGCCAAAACGGTGAGCTGCTACGCCGATATCATCGCCATCCGCCACCCTCAGGACGGCGCGGCGCTGGTGGCCGCCCAGAACGCCTGGATCCCGGTCATCAACGCCGGGGACGGCGGTCATCATCACCCCACCCAAACGCTGGCCGACCTGCTCACCATCCGCCGGGAGAAGGGCCGCTTCGATCATCTGACCGTGGGCATCTGCGGCGATTTGAAATACGGCCGCACGGTGCACAGCCTGATGGCGGCCATGGGCCGTTACCCGGACGTGCGCTTTGTGCTGATATCGCCCAACGCCCTGCGCGTGCCCGATTACGTGACCGACCAGCTGCAGCAGAAGGGGATCCCCTACCAGGAGACCGCCTCGCTGGAGGACGCGCTGCCCACGCTGGACATCCTGTACATGACGCGCATCCAGCGCGAGCGCTTTTTCGATCCCGCGCTGTACGAGGCGCTGAAGGACAGCTATATCCTCACCGCCGATAAAATGCAGCTGGCCCGGCCTGATCTGTGCGTCATGCATCCTCTCCCCCGGGTCAACGAAATCAGCGTAGCCGTGGACAGCGATCCCCGGGCCTGCTATTTCAAGCAGATGTACAATGGCAAGATCATGCGCATGGCGCTGATCCTGAAGCTGCTGAACGATCATTCGGCCCCGGCGCCCCAGCCCACGATATACCGTCATCTGCGCTGCGCCAATCCCCGCTGCGTCAGCCAGACCGAGCAGGAGCTCGCCCCCGCCTTCCTGCGCGTCCCCGGCGAGCGCGAAGCTTACCGCTGCCTCTATTGCGAAATGCTGGCCCACTGACGCACGGCTAAACGCCGGTCTTTCTCATCCCGTCCCGTGCTCCCCGGCCATGCGCGCTCTTGACAAATCCATCCGCTTGCGGTATGATACACCATGGCCGTGGAGGTGTATCGAAGTGGTCATAACGGCCCTGACTCGAAATCGTTCCGACTGTTTGGAACGCCCTCTGGCGAAACCCCTTATTTTTCAAGGCTTCCCGGGCCTTGAAAAGGTTAGAATCTCTTGCTTTCTCTCCTGATTTTCTCTCCAATTTCCAGAGGGTAAATCAGGTCGAAATATCATTTGGAGCAGTATCGAAGTGGTCATAACGGCCCTGACTCGAAATCGATCCATTCACGCGGCACTCCCTTTTCGGAAACCCTTGATTGATAAGGCTTTCCGGATGCCCCCGGGCGAAAGTGGGGCAAAGTTCTCTCCAAAAGTTCTCTCCTTTTTCCGGGAGACGATTTTGGGGTGAAATACACCTGGAGGTGTATCGAAGTGGTCATAACGGCCCTGACTCGAAATCAGGTAGGGTGAAAGCCCTCGTGGGTTCGAATCCCACCGCCTCCGCCATCGCCCAACCCGCATGAAACCCAGTGTTCATGCGGGTTTTCACGTTTTTGGGGCCGCTTTTCCTGTTCGAACTTACGGCCCCGTCGCCGCTTTCTTTTTGCCGTTTTGCCCCTTTCAGGAGAGAACTCGGAAGAGAACTGAGGAGAGAACTCGCAATCGGCTGAAACCGTTGTCCTGCCTGGGTTTGCGGGCCCTGTCCGCATTCGTCCGCTGCACAAAATCGCTTCAAAAACAGCTGTTTTTCTTGCATTTTTGGATTCTCACGCTTCCGGCTGCATTTTGAGCCCGGTCAGGATCGCCTCCGCCGACGTGATCTTGGAGTGGTAATCCAGATGCGCGTACACGTTGGCCGTGGTGGAGAAATCGCTGTGGCCCAGCCATTCCTGGATCTGCTTCATGGGCACCCCGTTGGCCAGCAACAGGCTAGCACAGCTGTGTCTCAGGTCGTGGAAACGTATCCGCCGCATGCCGTGCTGCTCCAGAAAGTTGGGGAAGCCCGACGTCAGGTAGCTGCACTTGATGCGCTCCCCCAGGGGATTGACGCAGATGTAATCCAGGTAGTCTTTGCAGTAGCTCCGGCCGCAGACCTTGCGGTATTCCTCCTGCTGGGCTTTCTTGCGAAGCAGCAGCTCCTTGAACTGCGGCACCAGCGGCAGCGTGCGCAGGCTGGATTTGGTCTTGGTGGTGTCCGACGCCACCTCCACCTTTTTGCCGTCCATCTCCACGTCGGTCACGGTGTGGTCGATGGTGATGGTGTTCTTCTGAAAGTCCACCGCGCACCATCGCAGGCCGATCACCTCGCTACGCCGCAGCCCGTAGAAGGCAGCCAGCTTGACGGGCAATTCCAGGTCGGTGCCTTCCACCAGCTCGAACAGTCGGTTGATCTCGTCCCCGTCGTAGTAATCGGAGAGGAACTTTTCCTTTTTGGGCAGCTCCACCCGATCCGCCGGGTTGGCGTTCAGCAGCTCCACCTTCACGGCGTATTTCAGCGCCTTGTGGATCACGGCGTGGTAGTGGATGACGCTGTTGGGCGAAACCCGCTCCAGTTGATCCGTGTAGAACTTCTGGATGTGCACCGCCTTGAGGTCGCCCAGGGCAATTCCCTTCTTCTCGAAGTACGGCTTGATGGGGAACTTGACCATGGAAGCGTAGCTTGCCAGCGTGGCCGGACGAACCGAGCCCTTGACGATCTTGAGCCATTCCTCCAGGTATTCGCAGAAGGGCATGTCGCTGTGCATCGCGCCTCGCTCCACCGGCGGTTTGAACTTTTCCCTGGTCTCCCAGAGCATTTGCTCCGCCCGCTTCTTGTTGCCCTTCACCGGCAAGTTGGTGGGAATCCATTTTGTTTTCCGATTGTTATCAACGTCCTGATAACTGAGTACGATATAGAAAAGACCTTTCTTTTCCTGCAGGTGTCCTGCTACCATATGTCCTCCTTTCGCAGCGGGACCGGACCTGCCGTTGACATGACCAGTTTACACCAATCATGCCAGCGGCGCAAGGTTCGAACTCAAAGATTTACGCTGCGTTCGTCAGTTTCAAATAGGCTAAAACGTGCATCTTGGGAATCCGGTAGGCGCGGCCCACTTTCAGCGCTGTGATCTGGCCGCTTTTGATCAGCTTATAGCCGGTCTTTTCGCTGATGCGCAGCGCCTTGCACATGGTGCCAATGTCCATGACATCCGGGTACTCTTTCAGCACCATGCTGTACATTTCTTTTGCGGTGTAGTTCATTCTGTGTCCTCCTGTACTGTCGTTGTGTCTTTTGTTACCGGTTAGAACTTCATTTTTGACAGCGACGATCAATTCATCGTCCCCTTCAAAAACAGCTGTTTGGAGCCTTGCGAATCCCTTGTAAAACAAGGATTTTTCGACTCCCTAACGTGGTCTAACCGGTAACAAAATAAGTTTTTCGCAAGCTGCTTTTTCATTTCGTAAAAGCTCTTTTTCCTCCATTTGATGCGTCCATGCGTCCCGTTTAGCGCCCTGTCCTGCTGTCCCGTGGGACGCATGGACGCATTGTTTTGCTCAAAACTTCTTTTCAAGTTTTGAACGGGTTGTCGTCCGGGTCTACCAGCTGCCATCCGCCTGATGAGAAGCCGGATGTCTTGATCAGCGATCCGATTCCTTTGAAGCCTCGGACCTGGCGACCGGCGCTGTTGATGAGATGCGTGGTGTATTGGATGCCGTACTTTTCCTGATTGGCTACCAGCTGCTCGATCAGCGTTTTGCTTTTCAGTGCCGGGTACGCATTCTCCTCGCACCAGGTGTGGTACACATCGCCCAGCTCTTTGGAGCTGACAGAGCAGTCCGGCTCGCGGGTGATGTAGCCCTTCGACTCCAGAAACAGCTCCACGTTGTTGGCATCCTTCTTCACGGCTTCCCGGTTCACGCGCGCCTGGTCGCTTTCCGTAAAGCGGAAGTTGTTCTTCACCAACCGCTGCAATCCCTCGAAGGCCCAGAGGAAGATGCCTTCCAATTCTTCGCAGAGCTTGTCAGCAAGCTCGGGATCATCCGCCCGGTCAGGCGGCTTTCGCTTGGTGGTCAGGATCAGCTGTCGCCGGAAGAATCCGTCGCTTCGGTCGAACAGCGACAACAGATCGCCGTTGGAAAACGCGATGATGCGCGCCGTCATCCAGCCCTGATAACTCTGCTTGCCCTTGCGCTCCAGATCCATTTTGCTTTTTGCGGTGACGATGGATTTCACATAGTTGGTCTGACGAAGCGCTTCCAATCGCATGTCGTCGTCGATCATCAGCAGCACGTGCTCCAGGTCAGCGCGGGCAAATCTGTTTTCTGAAATCTTTCCCACGCTGCCATCCTTGGCGTATGCGCCGAACAGTTTGGACAGCACATTGCCGATCTGGCTTTTCCCTTCGCCGCCGCTGCCTTTGATCACCAGCATCTTCTGTCCGGCGTTGCTGGGGATCAGACAGTAGCCGATGAATTCCTGAAGCGTGGGAATGTCTTCCGGCCGCAGCAGGTCAGAGAGGAATCGGAGCCAACGTTCCGGCTGCTTCGCGTTCGGATTGAAGGATACCGGAAGTCTGTATCGGATGATTTCATTCTTCTCCCCGGTGAACGTTCCATTCAAAAACAGCGTGCCGTTCTTGACATGAATGCGATCCGTCTGCGGCAGCAGCTCTTTCACCTGGGCAGTGATCCGCAGAGCCTTCACAATGTCATCCACCTTTTTGCTCACGCCGGTGACAACGAAACGCTCCACCATTTTGTAAATGACAGCGCGCAGTGCATTCTCATCCGTCACCTTTCCTTCCACAGAGAAGAAAGAGTTTTCCGTGTATGCCAGCCGATACTTTTTCAGAAATTCACGGCAGAAGATCGGCTCGTTGATCGTTCTGCCGGTGAACCAATCCGGCCACCAAGGCTGCCTGACAATCTTTTTCTTCTCAGACTTTTCGTTTTCTTCACTTACTATTTCAGTTGTCTGCTTCTCGTTTTCTTTCATTGATTTCTCCTGTTCATTCTCAGTTGTCGTGACATCTGACTGTGTGTCCGATCACACAGTCAGGAAGGGTTGCGATGCCGTCCTGCGTTCGGATCATGCTTCGCGACGGCATGACGCAGGACGGCTTTATGTGAACGCACAGGATAGCTTTTCCTGCGCGGGAAGTCGTGGGGATGAAGCCTTACGCTCTGGCTTTCATCGTCACCATATCACATGGCCTTCAAAATCGTTTTCACGTTTTGAAAACTTTTGAAAGCGTTGCGGCGTAAGGCTTTGCTGGCATTTTTGTGTCTTTCCGATTTCTTGAAATAACGGTTTTACTGGGGTTTCCGGGCCAAAAGTTTTCACGAAATGAAATTTATTTTTTTCAGAAGGCCGCCTTCATAGTCCCTTGAAACCTGCCCCGGAGCATAGTAGCAAGCAATGCAAATCTGCTAGAATTTGCAAAAAGCTTGTTGGTAGGCTCCGCCCCCAAGCCCCTGATCCGCCAGCGCAAGCGCTGTGGTTGTGAAGGTTCCCTGCGTTTTGTCTCGGCCCCAGACATCACGAAATAGTGCGTTTACTTCCGCCAAAGTGAGGTAAGATTGCCGTATAAGGAAAGCTGTTATCACTTGTAAAACACCCCCAATCGTTCATAGACCTGTCTTATCAATTGGATAATCTCTTCTTGTTTCTCCACGATCTCATCGATTTCTGTTTCATAGATGCTTCCATGTTCGTTCATCCGCTTGGCAATCTGATTTACGTTAACAGGATTCGTTTACGATTACATCCGAATGCCACGAAAAGGAGCAAAAGCATGATGAATGAAACAGAGCGTCCCGAAACTGAGGCAGCAGTTGAAACAGGGCTGGCTGTCCGGGGCGGAACAAATAGTACAGAAATGGTGGAAGCAGAGATTGTGCCTCCAGGAGTTACGTCGGATCACAGGGATGAGGATCCGCCGGGGAATGTCTTTCGGAGGCATATCAAAGAGGATCCCAACAAGATCAAGTACGCAAAGCACAGGCTCTGGCTGGACAGCCTACAGCATGAGTACCCGATGCCCTATGTGAAATATCGTGTTGGTGTGTACATCCGCTTTTTTAACCAAACCAAATACAGCGATGAAGTGTACCTGGAGAAGCACAAAACCCAGTTCCGGGAAGATGTCGCATGCTGCCCCTTATGGGAGCTGATCGATTTCTATGTGGATCAGGGATCTGTAGCGCCGGGGATGGAGTTTTCCAAGGACTGGCTTCGTCTTCTGGATGACTGCTTTGGCGGGAAAGTCAACCTGATCGTGACCCAGAAGGTCAGCAATGTGAGCAGCGATCCGGGCGAGATCGCCTTTGTGGCGAGGATCCTTGCCAACCAGAAACCGCCGATTGGGATTTACTTTATCTCCGAGGATATCTTTACCCTTGGTTCCTATTACTGGGCGGACATGAAGGACGATGGGTTTGTGCCGCTGGGATGGAAGACCCTTCCTCCGGATGATCTGGATCTGCTTCCAGCGGTAAATCAGGCTGCGCTATCGTCAGCTGCAACATTCTGGAGGTGGAAGCCGGAACCAACGGTTACCACGGCGGAGATACTGGCCATGGTTCCCGCACTTACCTGCGGATTAAGGATCAGGGCTGTACCGACATCCACTGCACGGTAAAGCGCAATTCTTATGACGACAGGGCTAACGAGATTGAGATCAGCCTTGGCGGTGACACGGAACTGGAAACGATGAAGGAGGCCCTGCGCTGGATGCTGTCGATTCTGGAAGCACAGTCTGATATGGAGGAGTGATTCTGCATGCGAGATTTGAA
>JAFUDW010000200.1 GCA_017464225.1 Clostridia bacterium
AGGCCCAGGGCGAAAAGCCCGTCAAGGTGGTCTACGCCGTGGAACGCACCGTATATCCCGGCGAATCCGTGCAGATCATCAAGGGCGCTCCCCATATGGAAGCCGCGCAGAAGTTTGTGGACTTCGTGCTGAGCGAGGAAAGCCAGACCGCCGTGGCCGCCGCCCTGAACCTGCGTCCCCTGCGCGCCGGCGTACCCGTCAATGAAAAGATGATCCCCGACAGCGAGATCAAGCAGTTTGAAACCTATTCCACCGCTTACGTGGCCGAGCATAAGGCCGAGATCGTGGCCACCTATCTGGATCACGTGGAGCTGAACATGGAGTAACCGAAAGGTACCGATTCCGGAATAAAATGAAGCCGGGAAGCCCTGCGCCTGCCGCAAGGCTTCCCGGCTTTTACAGCAAGGGAGAATTAATATGGGTGTAGCCATTCATATTGACAACGTGACCAAGGCCTACGGGAAAAACATCGTTATCCAGGGCTTGTCCGCCGAGATCAAACCGGGCGAGTTCTTCACGCTGCTGGGCCCTTCCGGCTGCGGCAAGACCACGCTGCTGCGCATGATCATCGGTTTCAATACCATTGAAGGCGGCGAGATCCGCGTAAACGACAAAGTGATCAACACCATCCCCACCAACAAGCGCAACATGGGCATGGTGTTTCAGAATTACGCCGTTTTCCCCCATATGAGCGTGCGCGACAACGTGGCCTACGGCCTCAAGACCCGGCGGATACCCAGGGCGGAGCGCTATAAAAAAGCCGACGAAATCCTAAAGCTGGTCAAAATCGATCAGTATGCCGACCGCATGCCCACGCAGCTTTCCGGCGGCCAGCAGCAGCGCGTTGCCCTGGCCCGCGCCATCGTCATTGAGCCCGAGGTGCTGCTGATGGACGAACCGCTTTCCAATCTGGACGCCAAGCTGCGCGTGGAAATGCGCAACGTGATCAAGCAGATCCAGCATCAGATCGGCATCACCACCGTATATGTGACCCACGACCAGGAAGAAGCTTTGGCGATCTCCGACCGCATTGCCGTAATGCATGACGGCGTCATCCAGCAAATCGGCACGCCCAAGCATATTTACCAGCGCCCGGCCAACGAATTTGTTTCCACCTTCATCGGCCTTAGCAATCTGCTGAACGCCGATTGCAGGGAGAACGCCCTGGACTTTGGCGGCGGCTATACCGTGCCGCTCCGGACGCTGCGAGAGGGCGTTGCCGGCCCGGTGCACGTGGCCGTGCGCCCTGAGGAGTTCACCATTCATACCGACGGCGCGCCGGGTATTCCCGCCACAGTGAACAGCAGCGTATTCTTGGGCATGACCCAGCACTACTTTATGGCGCTGGCCGACGGCCGGGAGATAGAAGTGGTGGAGAACAGCGATCTGACCGATATCATTCCCGATGGGACCCGGGTAACGCTGCAGATCATTGCCGACAAGGTGAACGTTTTTGACGCCGAAAAGCACACCACGCTGATCCGCGAAGGAGTGTGAGCGTCATGAAAAAACGCAGGTATTCCCCCGTATGGACTTTTCTTGCCCTGCTGATCCTGGCGCTGTTTCTGATTTTTGTGGTCTATCCGCTGGTGCTGATCCTGTACAAGAGCGTGGTCAACCCATCGGATAACAGCTTTACGCTGGATAACTTTACCCGCTTTTTCACCCGCAAATATTATACCAATACGCTGAAAAACTCCTTCAGCGTCACCGTGGTTTCCACGCTGATCAGCGCCACGCTGGGCCTGGTGATCGCCTATATCACAAGACAGTATAAAATTGCCGGTAGCAAATGGCTCAATATCTGCATTGTGGTAAGCTATCTGTCGCCGCCCTTCATCGGCGCCTATGCCTGGATCCAGCTGCTGGGCCGCAATGGCCTGTTTACCCGGATCATCAACAGCCTGTTTGGCGTCTCCTTTGGCGGCATATACGGCTTTGCCGGCATCGTGCTGGTATTCTCGCTGCAGTCTTTTCCCCTGGTATACATGTATGTGAGCGGCGCGCTGCAAAACCTGGATAATTCGCTGAATGAGGCCGCCGAAAGCCTGGGCGCCAATAATTTCCAGCGCGTCACCGGCATCATCCTGCCCCTGGTACTGCCCACAGTGCTGGCCTCGAGCCTTTTGGTGTTCATGCGCGTATTCTCGGACTTCGGCACGCCCATGCTGATCGGCGAGGGCTACCGCACCTTCCCGGTGGTACTGTACAACCAGTTCATGGGCGAGGTGACCAACGACAGCTATTTTGCCGCCGCCCTGTGCGTGATCATCATGGCCATCACGCTGGTATTCTTCTTCCTGCAGCGTTGGATCGCGGCCAAGCACAGCTATGCGATGTCCGCCCTCAAGCCCATGCTGCCCCGACCCCAGCGCCTGGGCTCCAAAATACTGTGCCACGCCTTTGTCTACCTGGTGGTGCTGGTGGCCCTGCTGCCGCAGATCACGGTCATTGTCACCTCTTTCCTGAAAGAATCCACCCCCGGTATCTTCACCAGCGAGGTATCGCTGATCAACTATCGGACGATCTTCTCCAAGAACCCCAGGGTCATCCCCAACACCTACCTATTCGGCTTGGCGGCCATCGCGCTGGTGGTGGTGTTCGGCGTGCTGATCTCCTATCTGGCCGTGCGGCGTAAGTCCGTCATCACCAGCACGGTGGATACGCTGACCATGCTGCCCTACATCATTCCGGGTTCTGTACTGGGCATCTGCTTCCTGTATGCCTTCGCAAAGCCGCCGTTGGCGCTGACCGGCACCGCCATGATCATCATTGTATCGCTGACCGTGCGCCGTATGCCCTATACCATCCGCTCCAGCACTGCCATCATCAGCCAAATCAGCCCTTCCATTGAGGAGGCCGCCGTCTCCCTGGGCGCGTCGGAAATGCGCTCCTTTGGGGAGATCATGCTGCCCATGATGATGCCCGGCGTGATCTCCGGCGCCATCATGAGCTGGGTCACGGTGATCAGCGAGCTTTCCTCCTCCATCATGCTGTACCGCGCCAGCACCCAAACGCTGACGGTGGCGGTTTATACCGAGGTCATCCGCGACTGCTTCGGCAACGCCGCCGCTTATTCCACCGTGCTGACAGTCACCAGCGTGTTATCACTGCTGCTGTTCTTCAAGCTCACCGGCCGCAGGGATATCAGCGTATAAACCCATTCCCCTTCATCTATAAGTGCTGCCAATCGGAGCAAAAACGCTCCGATTGGCAGTTTCTTATCCGTCCTGTTTTTATAAATGAATCGCTTTTGCTTGAATTGTGGTTTCTTACACTATAATGAAAAGTATATACCTAAAAACAGAAATTGACGGGGCGGGGAATGATAAGGGGCGCTGCCCCTTAAAACCCTGCTGGGGTGCAAGTTTCCCAGGGCCTCCCGGCCCGCTTCTCGCTGAAAACCAGTCCGGGGTCTGCCAACCCGCCCTCGCTGAAAATGCCCGCACGGGGCATTTTCCAGGCGCTGCGGGCCCCTCGGGAAGGTTTTCCAGGCGCTCGAAGCCCACAGACCCCGCCAGTTGCGGATGCTGTTTGGCGCGGCAAACAAGCAATTTCCCGCAGTTGATTGAATACGGCTTAACGCAAAGAGCGCTCCTGAAATACGCCGCTTTCGCGTCATTAACGTCGGCAAGCCGCCGTCATTTCCGGTGCGGGTTACGACGTATTTAAACTTTGATAGCAAGCCCCAGTCTGAGGTCGGCACGCGCAGCGGGCCGAGGATTGCGCAGCAATCCCGAAAAAGCAGGATGACGGCTGATTGAGCTTGCTCAAATCAGACG
>JAFUDW010000201.1 GCA_017464225.1 Clostridia bacterium
CGCCGGACAGGGTGTCGGGGTAAGCATCCTGCTTGGCCAGCATGCCCACGCTGTCCAGCAGCTTTCGGGCTTTTTCGATGGCCGCGTCCCGGCTGATTTTATTCACCTTGACAGGCGCGTAGATCATATTTTCCATCACCGTTTTGTGGGGGAACAGGTTGAAATGCTGAAACACCATGCCCACGCGGCGGCGAACGGAATAGGTATCCTCAAAATGGTCGGCTACGATCTTTTTCATCAAGGCGCTGTATTGAGCGCCTTCTTTTTTTTGAAACCAGGATCTTTCCTTTAATAAGTCGCCTTCCTTGATCTTGCGGATGGCGTTTTCATCCGTTTCCCCGGCGGTGACCAGGGCCTTATAGGTGTTGGAGGCCCGGATCACGTCGAAGTGCAGGTAGGGATCGGGCGGGGTGATCAGTTTATCTTCCACCCAGATTTCCCCGAAGGTGGGCTTTTCCAGCAAATTGATGGAGCGCAGCAGGGTGGATTTTCCGCTGCCGGAGGGGCCGATGATGGAAATGATTTCGCCCTCATCCACATGCAGGCTGACGCCCCGCAGCACGTGCAGGGAGCCAAAATCCTTGTATAAACCCTTAACGTCGATCACTTTTGTTCACCCACCTTTCCAGCAGCTTGCCCAGGAAGGACAGCCCCATCACCAGCACATAGTAAAACACCGATATGGCGAAGAAGGGCTCGAAGGCCCGGTAGGTGCGGCTTTGGATCAGCTGGCCCACCCGCAGGATATCCACCAGGCCGATGGAGGCGATCAGCGTGGTGTTCTTCAGCAGGCTGATGAATTCATTCACCAGGCTGGGCAGCACGCTTTTGATGGCCTGGGGCAGGATGATATCTTTCATCATGCCGGGATAATGCACACCCAGGGCCATGGCGGCCTCGTACTGCCCCCGGTCGATGGCCTTGATGCCGCCGCGCATGCTTTCGGAGATATAGGCGGCGGAGTTCATGGCGAACACCAGGGTGCCGGCCTGGAAGGCGGTGAATTTCACCGGCAGCACCAGGGGGATACCGAAATACATCATAAACACCTGCACCAGCAGCGGTACGCCCCGGAAAATGGAGGTGTACACCGCCGCGATCCACTGCAGCGGCTTGAGGTTGGATATCTTGCATAAAGACAGCGGGATGGACAGCAAAAGCCCCAGCAGCAGGGAGCACACCGTGGTTTCCAGCGTCACCAGCAGGGCGGAGCCGAATTGGGGCAGCCAATTGAGAATAATGGAAAAATCTAATTGCATGGCGTTTCCCTCAACAACGCGAAATGCCCCTCCCCGAAGGGAGGGGGATCAGAGGATACGGGAATCAATAGAGCCACTGCTTGATCAGGGCGTCCAGGGTGCCGTCCGTCTGCAGCTCGGTCAGCGCGCCGTTGACCAGGTCCACCAGCTCGCTGCCCTTGGGGAACGCGATGTTGTATTGATCGGCGGTGCCTTCGCCTTCCAGCAGGAAGTATTTCAAAAGCGGCGATCCATCGGCGGCCAGCACGGTGTTGCTCAGCTTCTTGGAGCCGTTGATGGAGGTGAGGCCGGCCACCACGCCGTCCAGGTTCTCCGCCACGGCGTTGCCCACTGCGGCCTGGCCCTGGAAGGTTTTCAGGGTAGCGCCGGGAATGGCTTCGATCAGCAATTCATACGTGGTGCCCTGGGAGCAGGCCACCACCTGGTCTTTCAGGTCGTCATAGGACGCGATGGTGGAATCCACCGGCACCACGCAGCCCACGTCGGTGATGCAGTAGGTCATGGAGAAATCCACCACCTGGGCGCGCTCCTCGGTGTAGCTCATGCCGGAGATGACGAAGTCCGCGTCGCCGGTCTGCAGGGAGCCGATCAGGGACGAGAAGCCCATGGGCACGATCTCGAAGGTGAAGCCCAGCTTCTGGCTCAACTGCTTGATGATATCGATGTCCAGGCCCTCATAGCCTGTTTCGTCGGTTTCGGATACGGTTTCAAAATACATAAAATCGGGGGACAGGGCGATTTTCAGGTGCTTCCCGGCCAGGGGCAGGGCATCCTCCGCCAGGGCGGATACGGATACGAGGACCAAACACAGCACCAGCATCAGGGCAAACAATTTCTTCATGGTCGTTTCCTCCTTGGAATCATGTTGACGGGATGTATAATAATACAAAAATATTCTTTTGTCAAGTATAAAATCAAAATAATTTCAAAAAATAATTGATTTTTATTCATGCAAGAGCGAAAAATGCATAGAAATACGATTTGCTTGACGTACGGAATGAAAAAAGCAAATCAAAAAACAGGGGAAGCCATGGGCCGCCCCTGCCGATCTGAGCAGCTTACTTGCCGCTGCCGCTCATCTGCCGTTCCTGCTGTTCGATCATGCGCTTAACCATGTAGCCGCCGATGTAGCCGGCCTGACGGGAAGGCAGATCGCCGTTATAGCCCTGTTTGAGGTTGATGCCCAGTTCACTGGCAATTTCGAATTTCATGTTGTCCAGGGCGGCGCGCGCTTCGGGCACGTTGGCGCGGTTGGAGTTGCTGGAGGAAGAAGAACTGTTGCTTGCGTTATACATGGTAATTCACTCCTGTTCTCAATTTCAATGTTTACCGGGGTGATCCCTTCGATGGATGCCGGCAGGATTTTCTGCCGCGGGACGGATGGATACCCGCCTGCTCATCGGGGCAGGCTGTGCATGGGGATTGGTGGAACACAATCGATCTGCCGATGCGATCGTTCCCGTCACTGCTTGCCGGCCATCTGCTTTTCGGCCTGTTCGATCAGACGCTTTACTCTGTTACCTTCAGAACACATTTATTGTGGAGCGCGAAAACCGCCATGCTGCAAGGCATTGCGAGGAATTGAGCATCACCGTTCGATTCTGCTTTTGGGACGGTCTGAGGGTAATGAACCAAGAAAAAGCGGATGAAACACTTGAAGGCGTCTGCGGCTGAAGAAAGCGGCAGCCGCAAAAAGAACAGGAGGAAAAGAACATGAAGAATCTTTCAAAACACAGCGTGGATGAAAAGAACGGCCTGAGCTACACCCTGCACGGCGACTATTACTTCCCGGATCTGTCGCTCCCGGAAACCGATCAAAAGCCGATTGGCCGCTATGGCAGGATGCGCCTGGACTATCTTCGGGAACACCGCCCTGGACTGTACACCCGTCTGATTCTATCTGGTAAGCTGTATGACCATCTGACAGAGATCGATGAAACCAGCCGGGAAAGGCTGGATCATATGATCCCTCAGATGGCCCGAGCCGAAGGCATCAACGAAATGCTGAAAGCCTGTGATCCCATGGCCTGGGTCGGCCAGATGAACGCATTGAAGCATCAGGCCGAGGAGGTCATCCTGGATGAGCTGATCTACGGTTGATCGACAACAAATTCAATCCTAAATGAAACGGCGGCACTGCTGGGGTACTCCGGCAGCGCTGCCATTAATCTTTTTTGGGCTTTGAATTCAAAGCCTTATGAGCTGGAATGATTTCCCTTCAAAAATACCATGGCACGCAAAAAAAGTCCCTTGAAAAATATTTCATATCGAGCAAAAACTCCCTTGAAAAATATTTTGTTTTTGCGTATACTATGACCATGGGCAAAGGAGGGCGGAACATGCTGAAAAGAAAAATCGAAGCTGTTTTGAAAAGCTGGAAAGAAGCGGAAGGGCATAAGCCACTGGTGATCAAGGGCTGCCGCCAGTGCGGGAAAACCTTTTCAGTCCGTCAATTCGCCCAGGAAAACTATGAGCACGAAATCTATCTGAATTTCTTTGAAAACAAAAGCTATGCGTCGGTTTTTTCCGGCTCCCTGGAAGTGGATCACTTGACCATGCTGCTTTCCGCGCTGCTGGGGCCGAAGGCCGTGTTTGAACCGGGGAAAACGGTGCTGATCCTGGATGAGATTCAGGAATGCCCGGAGGCGCGGACGGCGCTCAAGTTTTTCGCCATAGACGGCCGGTACGACGTGATTGCCACAGGCTCGCTGCTTGGCGTCAAGGGATACGGCAAGCGGCCCGCATCCATTCCCGTGGGCTACGAGCAAATCGAGGAAATGTACCCATTGGATTTCGAGGAATTCCTGTGGGCCAACGGCATCGATGCACCTGTGATCCAATACCTGAAAGAATGCCTGCACAACGAAACGCCCGTAGCGGAGGCCCTGCATGAGAAGCTGCGTCAGCTGCTGCTGCAATATACGGTAGTGGGCGGGATGCCTGCGCCCGTGCAGACGTTTGTGGACACCCATCAAATGAATACCGTGCTGCAATTGCAGCGTGGCATCCTGGCGGATTATGAAGAGGACATGGTGAAGTATGCGGACGACAAGGACAAGCCGCACATTCGGGAATGCTTCCAATCCATCCCGCGCCAGCTGAGCAAGGAAAACAAGAAATTCCAGTATTCCGTTGTGCAGAAAGGCGCCACCGCCTCAAAATTCATAGGAAGCCTGCAATGGATCGAGGATGCCGGCATCATCCGCCGATGCTATAATCTGTCGCTGCCGGAATTGCCGCTGGATGGAAACGCCATTCAGGATATCTTCAAAGTGTACATGGTGGACAGCGGGTTGCTGATCGCCATGCTGGAGGACGGCACGCAGTTCGACGTGCTCCAGGGCAATCTGTACGGCTATAAAGGAGCGATCTTTGAAAACCTCGCCGCCGACATCCTGGCAAAGATGGGCCGGAAGCTGTACTACTATCATAAAGATTCCGGCCTGGAGATCGATTTTGTGATGCGGTACGCGGGCCAAAGCACCCTGCTGGAAGTGAAAGCCACCACCGGCAACACAAAAAGCGCCAAGACCATCCTGAACCACCCGGAAAAATATCATGTGGGCGGCGCGATCAAACTGGGCGACTATAACGTGGTCCGCGCAGGCAATATCCTGACGTTGCCGTTTTATATGGCTTTTTTGCTGACTGCATACTGATTTTTATGATGCTGATGCTGTGGGTCGAGCAATATGGATCGCTTCCTTATGTTATGGTTCCACGTATAATACCAAACTGTAATAATACGTGATAATCCAGTTGTGGCATGGTTGTGGCAAGCGCTTGGTTTTGCTGGATGATTTCCGTGAAGAATATTGATACAAACGGAGGATCATTGAAATGAAACAGAATAATGAAACCAGTGCAAAGCTCCCTCTCAGCATCTATGATGCCAGGAATGGCCTCAATTACACCCTGCATGGCGATTACTATTTTCCCAATATCGAAGTCGAATCCGGGAAGCCGCTTGGAAAATACGGCAGGGCAAGGCTTCGGTATCTCCAGAAATATCGTTCCAACATATATACCCGGCTTCTGCTCTCCGGCAAGCTGTATGACGATCTGAATGATACGGAGGCAGCAGCAAGGCACTTTCCAGAAATGTCGGTCCCGATCATGGCAAATGCAGCCGGTGTCACAGAAACGCTGAAAGCCATCGATCCCCTGAAATGGGTCGGGATGATGAATGCCATCAAAGCTCAGGTGGAAGAAATTATATGGAATGAAATGATCTGTGTGTAATATGACAAGCCAAGCCGCTTCTTCAGAGGCGGCGTTTTGTTTTTATTCATTAAGCGATCAGAAACATAGTCAAAAATTGATAATTCACGAATAACCGTTATCATAACGAATCATCTATTCTCTTTCTGGCATCGTTTAGTATAACCTTTTATTCTGATAATCAGATTATTAGAAAATGATAAAGAAAATGGCGGCAGTTAACACATCTTTTTATCTTGTTTATGCTTTAAACTCCCACCGAATTTCCCTTTTATGTGTTTGATCAGGAAACAATACTAGAGGGCTTTCTACACCTACGTGAAAAGGATCTGGAATAGCCTGTGCTTCCAGCGCCAAAGCGCATCCGGGAGAAGCGAAGCTGCCTTTCAGCTTTGTTGACTTACCCAAGAAACCGCCTGAATAGAACACAATAGCAGGCTGATCAGTGTACATCGTCATGCGGATACCAGATTCCCGGCTGAAAAGACGAGCGGCATAAGAGCGTTTTTTCTTTAGTGCATAGGCGTGGTTATAGCCATGCGCTATACTGATCTGCTGATCACCGGAAAATGAGGAGATCAGCGTTGCGGGGATATTGGGCGTGGAAAAATCGAAAGCATCTTTTACGGGTACAAGCGCAGTGATCAGATGATGTTCATCATTGATCGCTACCTGATCAGCGGCGATTTCCAGCGTTTGCTCCAAGGCCGTTCCGTCAAATCGACCGCTTAAATCCCAATAGACATGGTTGGTCATGTCGATCCAGGTAGCTTGATCGGTCACAGCGGAATACCGCACCTGCAATGCATTGCTGATCACCTGATATTCGGCTGTCAGCGTGCGATTGCCGGGATAACCGTCCAGGCCGTCCGGCAGGGTCAGCGAAAAACGGCAGGTGCTTTTGCTGATAACTTCTTCACGCCATACCTGCCATGCCGCGCCGTGAGGCCCGCCATGAATATGGTTTAGCCCATCGTTAAGCGCAAGCTGATATTCTTTTTCGTTTATCACAATTTTCCCGTCCCGCACCCGGCCGCAGCAGGGAGCGATGGTACGGCCTGCAAGGGAAGGATCGGGATCACCCGTTTGAAAATTCTTGGGACTCATAGCCACGTCGATCCATTGGCCGTTCTTATCTTTCACCTGAACAGATACGATAGACGCACCTAAAGCGCTCAGGCTACAGCGGATTTGATCCGAATGAATTTGGCAGGCAGCATTGGTCATGACCTTTTCTCCTGAGCTTGCTGATAGAACTGTATCAATGATTGATACTCCTGTGCAGAGATTTCCATTATACCGCCATGGCGTTTTCTTGTTATTCCGAAATGATACTGACTGATTGGCGGGATACAAAAATTTCCGGTGGAAAGATCGTCGGTAATCAATGGCAGGTAGCCCTTCTGTGAAGCATACTGATCGGCGATCAAGCAATAGGAGCCGTTTGGAAGAGGATAGATTTCAGGCCCTTCAACGCCAGACAAATCTGCCAATGCTTGCGAAAAAACAGGGCGAAAGCTGTGATATAAAGAGTCAGATTCTTCCAATTCCAGCCGCTTGTAAGTATCGCTTTTTGAAATCCGATAGAATTTCCCTTTCGCTTCAATAAGAGTTGTATCGATTACGCTTTCTGCTTTTTCAAAGTATATAAAAGGCAAACTGAATGTGTGAAAATCCTTTGTCCATGTTCCATAGATACGCAGTTTATCCAGTTTGTGAACATAAGAGGAGAAGAATACGAAAAATTGTTGCTTTTCCCGATCAAATATGGCTTCGGGAGCCCATACGCATCCGGTGCCTTCCGCGCCGACGGTGCAGGTGCGGGGTCCGTCCCAATGAAGCAGATCATCCGATTCCCAGATGATGATATTCCTACTGGCTTCGGCTTTCGCCTGCTGCCAGGTGACGCCGGATGCGATGCGTAAATCCGTGGCGATCAAATAACAGCGGCCGGTATCCGGATGCCGAACCAGAAAGGGATCCCGCACCCCTTTTGTGCCGATACAGGATCTCAGGGCTGGTTTTCCATCGTTCAAATCCGTCCAGAAGAGTCCATTCCGGCTGACAGAAAAATAGATTTGTTCCCCATCCAGCTGCTCTCCCGTAAAATGTGCAAACAGATAAGACATATGTTGTGCTCCGTTATATGTTATTTGGAATCGTCATCACTGCCTAATTTATCAATTTCCTGAAATTGGCTCTTATATACCCCAGGTGTCATGCCCTCCAGTTTCTTGAAGGAACGGATGAATGTGCCGGTGTCCAGGAAGCCCACCTGCTGGGATACGTCGTTGACCCGGGAAGAGGGCACCGTCAGGGCTTGCTTGGCTTTTTCGATGCGCAGTTTCAAAATCGCGTCAGATATGCTGCTGCCACCGCCCTGCTTGTACACCCGCCGCAGATAAACTGCCGAGAAATTTAAATAATCGGCAATCATTTCCACGTTCAGGTCAGGATTCTGATAATTCTGCCGGATAAAGGCGTCAATTTGGTCGTAGAGCGTGACGGCCTTCCGGGTATTTTGCAGATCCAGGGCGGAGATCAGGTCATGGATAGCCTGACCAGTACCTTCCTCCAGCGCATTCACATCGGAGCAGCGATAAGCCCGTACCACGTCGCCGGATACCCCGTCCGGGACGGCGGGATTCTGGGAGCGCACAGCGGCTTCCAGACGCATGAACAGCAGGGACACGGCGTACAGGCTGCCGCGCAGCAGATTGCCGGAATGGCATTTTTCCCGCATGTTTTGAAGCGCTCCCTGCATCAGATGTAAGGCTTTGCTTTCGTTCCGGGAAAATACCGCTGCGCGTAGCTCCTCTTCAAAATTGCCGCCCATGATGACCAGGGATTGATCCCGGGCTGCGGGCACGGCGTGATAGATTTTTTCCCCATCCTCATGGAAAAAGCGCAGCGTGGCCAGCATATCGGCGGCTCCGGTATAGGCATGATGCAGGGATTGGCCCTCATGCATCGTATAAATCATATAGGCGCTGCCGGAAGGAACCAGCGCCGCCAATGCCTTTTGCAGCTGGCTTTCATTCGGTGCATGCTGCTGAAAGAGGATCACCGTATGCTCGTAGACGCTGATGAACCGCCCCTCCGGCAATGCTTCTTTGGCTTTTTCTTCATCGATGTGCAGCAGCTGATCCGCCTGTACTGGGCTGATCAGCACCAGTTCCTGATAAGGAAAAGCGGAGCTGTCCGGCACGTTGCCCAGCAGCAGGTCAGTCATGAAATGATGGTCGTTCCGCGCCTGGGCCTGCAATAGATAATCGCTGATGTTGCCGTATTCGTTTTTCAGGTTTTGCTGATCAGAGGTAAAATGCTGCATCAGCCGGGCCACAGGTGCGTACTGACGATGTACGGCGATGACGATGGCAATGCCGCCCAGCGCCAGCGCTGCCGCCGCAAAGGCGAACAGCACGTAGCGATACGTGATCAGCTTTTCTTCCACTATATGAGTGGGACTGGCGTACAGATAGCGAAGCGGCAGCACCTCTGATTCCACTTCGGCATGGAACCATTCGCCCGGCTGATCCTGATAAGCGGCGATACGGTCCGCATGGTTGCTGATCAGCATGTTTCCGTCCAGGGCTTCCATGGCGATCAGCGCTTCCTCACCGGCTGTGCCGCTGCCCATGAGCCGCGTCAGTTCCTTACCGGAAAGCACGGCGGCCACATACAGCGGTTTGTTGGCTTTATATACGTTCACCCGCGTAAACAGGATCAGGCTGCCTGTTCGGCTGAGCAGCAGATTCAGGCGGGAGGTTTGGGCTGTTTGCAGGATCTCTTCCAATTCTGCTTCGGAAATGGAGCCGTCATATCCCTTCCAGCCAATCACGCGCCGGGGATTCCAGTGGGCGTCGTCCAGCAGGTAATCGCTTTCCGGCAGGTACAGGGCATAGTGGTCGATCAGGTCGTTGTTGACCGAGGCGTTATTCACCGTGGAAATCAGCGTCCGAAGCAGCGGCATTTGATTTTCGTCCGCCGGATTTCGCACGCTTACGGCATCCCGGATCTGCCGGTCCGAGCCGAAGGAGAGCATCACGGCGCTCATATTGCGTGCTTCGGCGTCCACCAGTTCCCGGATCAGCGTCAGATGCGCCATCTGGCGGTCATAGACGGCGTCGGCCAGCTGGACATAGGACAGGTGATAGGACAGGATCATCACCAGGATGGGAATGATCAGCACAGCAAAATAAAACACATACCATTGCTTTTTGATGGAGTGCCGCTTTGCCATACGCTTCGCCCTTTCCTCTGTCGTGGCTGAGTTGCTTGCTGCAACCAGTATACCATGCGGTAAAAATCAAGTCAATTTGAAGGGAAAATGCAAAAATGTCTTTTATGGCATGATTTGCGACCTGAACCATCTAAAAATATCGTTTTTGCCAATTTGTATCACATTTCACAATCGCCGCGGCAGCCCTTAACTGGGTCGCTTTCGCCCATGAAAGGCCGCTTTTGTCGATTGAATTAACAGCGTGTATTCATTTATGATAATGCCATCAGGAGCGCCGAAGCGGCGCCGGAAAAAAAGAAGGAGGTTCACCCTTATGAAGAAGCTGATCGCCCTGATGATGGCCGTGCTCATGATCGCGGCCCTGGCCCCCATGGCCCTGGCGGAAGACACCGTACTGACCTTTGCCACCACCTGGAGCGGCGGCCCCAACGCCGTGGAAGCCACCGACAGCGTATACATGCAGGTGTGGATGGAAAAGACCGGCATCAAGGTGCAGGCCGTGCCCGCCAGCGATGAGCAGCTGGCCACCAACCCCGTGAAGCCCGACATCATCCAGGTGTTCGATACCGGCGCTACCATGGGCAGCGATGTGTATTCTCTCATTACCTATGGTGACATCATTCCGCTGAACGATCTGTTTGACGCCGGCTATGGCGAAAACTACCGTGCCTGGCTGGAAAGCATCCCCGGCGCTGATAAGCTGGCCAAAAACGACGAAGGCATCTATCCCGCCTTCTATATGCTCCGCGCCGCTGACTCTCCCAAATCCTTCTCCGGTATGCTGATCCGTCAGGACTGGCTGGACGAGCTGGGCCTGGAAATGCCCAAGACCCTGGCTGATTGGGACAATGTGCTTCGCGCCTTCAAGGAAAAGAAGGGCGCTACCCTGTCCGGCATGTGGGCCGGCCTGCAGGGCCTGGAATATGCCTTCGTTGTCACCGATACCTTCTTCTACAATGACACTGTTGTGAAGTTCGGTCCCATCGAGGACAACTATAAGGAATTCCTCACCCAGTTCAACACCTGGTACAAGGACGGCATCCTGGACCCCGATATCTTCACCGAATCCGCTGACGCGGTGTATGCCAAGATCGCCAACGGCGAAATCGGCGCGTTGTTCGGATACACCGGTTCCACCTTCAACAAGATCCTGACCATGGATGCCGACGTGGCCTCCGCCTGGGTGCCCGCTCCCGTAGCCGTGTACAGCGAAGAAACCCCCGAAAACGTGGCTTTCAAGACCGCTCCCATGCAGACCACCGCTTTCATGATCAGCGCCGACTGCAAGAACCCCGAGCTGGCCGCCCAGTTCATCGACTGGATCTATTCTGATGAAGGCACCCTGCTGTCCAACTTCGGCGTGGAAGGCGAATCCTTCGAGTATGTGGATGGCGTGCCCACCTTTACCGAATATGTGACCAACAATCCTGACGGCTACAGCCGCACCGACGCCCTGTCCATTTACGCCGGCGAGGCCAACAAGCCCTTTGTGGTCATCCGGGAAGGCATGATGGCCGGTTATACCACCGAGGTGCAGCAGGCCAGCCTGACCGCCTGGATGGATGAAGAGAATCCCATCCGTGAAATCCCCACTCTGACCTTCACTGCCGATGAGCAGGACGAAATCTCCCGTATCATGACGGACATCACCACCTATGTTTCCGAAAACCGGGTCAACTTCATCTACGGCAACCGTTCCCTGGATGAGTTCGACGCCTTCCGGGATGCCATCAAGGGCATGGGCATCGAGCGTGCCCTGGAAATCTACCAGGCTGCCTTTGATCGCTACCTGGCCCGCTAATAACCCATCAGCTCCGGCGGGACGCGGATGACCGCGTCCCGCCTTTCTTCAAAGGCATCATGAAGGAGGAACGCGCCATGACCACCAAGGCCCCGGCCAGAACGCTGAAGCAGCAGAACTATTTTCAGAGCCTGGGACGGAATATCGTTTCCAGGAAAGGCATTTACCTGATGCTGATCCCTGTGCTCGTCTACTTTATCGTCTTCAATTATCTGCCCATGTACGGTGCGCAGATCGCCTTCCGGGATTTCCGTTCCACCCGCCAGGGGATCACCGGAGCCAAGTGGATCGGCTGGAAGAATTTTGCCGATTTCTTTAACGGCGTGTATGCGGGCCGCCTGATCCGAAATACCCTGCTTATCAATTTTCTGAATCTGATCTTCGGTTTTCCGGCCCCCATCATTCTGGCGCTGCTGCTGAACGAGCTGCGAGCGGACAAATTCAAGAAAACCGTGCAGACCATCAGCTACCTGCCCCACTTCATTTCTCTGGTGGTCATCTGCGGTATGATCAAGGATTTCGTTTCCACCGATGGCATTATCACCACCGCGCTGTCGGCCATTACCGGTAAAAACCTGGCGAACCTGCTGACCGCCAAGGAAAACTATCGGGCCATTTACGTGATCTCCGATATCTGGCAGGGCATCGGCTGGGGCGCGATCATCTATATTGCCGCCCTGTCCGGCATCGACGCCGAGCAGTACGAGGCCGCCAGCATGGACGGCGCGGGTAAATTCCGTCAGCTTCTGCACGTGACCCTGCCCGGCATCCTGCCCACCATCATGATCATGCTGATCCTGCGGATCGGCAGCATGATGAGCCTGGGGTATGAAAAGACGCTGCTGCTCTACAACGAAGGCATCTATGAAACCTCGGATATTATTTCCACTTATGTATACCGCGCCGGTTTGATCGGCAACCAGAAGGGCTTGGCCAGCGCCGTGGACCTGATGAACTCTGCCGTCAACCTGGTCCTGCTCTTTACGGCCAACGGCCTTTCCCGCAAGTTCAGCGGCTCCAGTCTTTGGTAAGAAAGGAGGCAAACACCATGGCAAACAATAAGATCCGCCGTTCCACCGGTGAAAAAACCTTCAACGTGGTCAATATCGTCATTCTGAGCCTGATCGCGCTGGCGACGCTGTATCCCTTCCTGTACGTGCTGTTTGCGTCCTTCTCGAACGGCTCTCAGCTTTTGCAGCATAAAGGCGCGCTGCTCTGGTTCCAGGGCTTTTCCACCGCTGCTTACAACCGCGTATTCTCCACCGAAACGGTGTTCATTGGCTTCAAAAATACCCTGTTCTATTTGATCGTTGGCGTCATCGGCAATATGTTCTTCACCATCCTGGGCGCTTACGCATTGTCTCGAAAAGGCGTCATGTTGTCTCGGCCAATTACCTTGATGCTGACCTTCACCATGTATTTTTCAGGCGGCATGATCCCCACCTACATGATCTATCATGAATTGGGCTTGGTTGGCAGCCGATGGGCCATCATCATCAACGGCCTGATCAGCGTATATAACATGATCATCCTCATCAGTTCCTTCCGTGAAATGCCCGAGGCGCTGGAGGAATCCGCCCGCATCGACGGGGCCGGGGACTGGACGATCCTGTTCCGTATCGTGGTGCCGCTGTCCATGCCCTCCATCATGGTCATTACCCTGTATTACGCCGTGTCCCGGTGGAACAGCTGGTTCCCCGCCTCCCTGTACCTGACCAACGTGCGGGATTGGCCCATTCAGATGTTCCTTCGCCGCATGCTGATTGAAGAGCAGATGGAGGAAATGATGGCCGGTTCCGGCGCGGGCACTATTGAAGCCGATTCCATTTCCCAGACGCTGAAATATGCTATGATCATGGTATCCACCGTACCTATTCTGGTGGTATATCCCTTCATCCAGCGGTTCTTTGTAAAGGGCATCATGATCGGCGCGGTGAAGGGCTGATATGATGCAAAAAGGCCAAACCTGGAACGAATCCACGATTTATCAGGATCCCGTCACCTTGCGTACCGTGCGCCGGGTGACAAGCCAAGGGTATCTGAACACTGTCCCGTCCTATCACACCGATCAGGCGTTTACAAGGGATGGACGGTATGTAATCTTTATCACAAATCGGGAAGGCCGCAGCGCATTGTGCAAGGCCGATGTGCAGACCGGCGATATCACCTGTCTGACCCGGCCCATCCGCGGCCTGGGTGCGCCCAATGAAGTGCATCAATACGGAGACGGCAAAGGGATTTCCATTGGGGCGGTGCTGGAGCCCCGGGGCCATTGGGCTTTTTACGCGGCAGGGCGCAGCCTGCGGGCGGTGCATATCGATACGCTGCAGGAAAGGGTGGTCGTGCCTCAAATCCCTCGGCACATGTATATCGAATCCATGGTGGTTTCCTGTGACGAGCAATATCTGCTCTATGCCCTTGTGGGACTATATCCCCAGGATACGGAAGCCATGCGGTACGAGATACGCCGGATCAGGCTGTGGGATGGAGAGAGCGAAACGCTGCTGGAAGGAAACGGCTATAACATCAGCCACCTGATGCAAAATCCCGTCTATCCCCATCTGTTTCTGGTTGGCAAAGACAAAGGCCCCAGTCCATTGCATCGGATCGACGAAAACAGCCGGGCATGGATTTGGAACACAGATACGGGGAGCATGACCAATGTAAAAACCCTGGCTGATCAGAATTTCCAGACGCACACCGCCTGGACGTGGGATGGAGAAGGCGTCCTCTATCACGGAATGCTGGGCAATTCCTCCTGGCCAGGCAATCTGAACGACAAAGGCTGGTACATCGGCCTGTCCTCGCTGGATGGCCAGCCCATCCGGGAATACAGTTTTCCGGACGCGCCTTATTACGGCCATGTATCCGCCATGCGGGGCAAAAATGCCGCCATTCTGGACGGCAATCTGATGGACGGATATTTGATGTGGCTGTACTTTGACGAGGAAACACCCCGGGTGGAGATCATCGCCCGCCACGATACCGATTTTACACTGATGCCCGGACAATCCACCCATCCCCATACCATCTGTGCCCCGGGAGGACATCACCTGGTATTCAACAGCGCCCGCCGGGTGATCTTTTCCGGCGGACGCAGCGACATCTATGCCGTAGAAGTATAAAGGAGACTCACCATGAACAGCAGAATCGTGCAAAAGAGCATCGATCAGGCCGTTAAGATCCTTGAAGCCAATATTCATCAGTTCGGCCCTCGATTCTGGGAAAATTCCAGCAAAAACAACCGCTATCAGCTGACGAAGCATGCCGACTGGACGGAAGGCTATATCACCGGCTGCTACTGGTTGGCCTGGGAAGAAACAGGGCGGGATATCTTCAAGGATACGGCCCTTCAGCAGGTGGACGCTTTCCTGGAACGCATCACCATCCGGGATTTTGTGGATCACCACGATATGGGCGTGCTGTTCAGTCCCTCCTGCGTGGCGGCATACAAACTCACCGGGGACGAAACGGCAAAAAAGGCGGCATTGATGGCAGCGGATAACCTGCTGAACCGTTTTCAGGAAAAAGGCCAGTTTTTCCAGGCCTGGGGCGATTATGGAGCCCGGGACAATTACCGCATGATCATTGACGGGCTGAACAACCTGCCTATCCTGTACTGGGCCAGCGAGGTGACGGGCGATCCAAAATACCGGGAGAAGGCCATCGCCCACACGGAGACGTCGCTGAAGGTGCTGTTCCGGCCCGATTGGTCGTCTTATCACACATTCTTCTTCGATCCAGAAACTGGGGAGCCGGATCGGGGCGTCACGGCCCAGGGCTATCGCAGCGATACCCCCTGGGCCAGGGGGCAAGCCTGGGGGATTTACGGCGTGGCGCTCAATTACCGCTATACCAAGAATCCCAAAAGTTTGGAAATTTTCAAGCACATCGCCGATTTCTTCATGGAACATCTTCCTTCCTCCGGTGTGCCTTACTGGGATTTTTCTTTCCCAGATGGATCAAACGAACCCTGGGATTCCTCCGCTTCCGCTATCGCCGCCTGCGGGATGCTGGAAATGACCAAATATCTACCCCTGGATGACGCGGAAAAATACAAGGCCGCGGCCTGCAAGCTGCTGGACGCCCTGGCCGAAAAATGCGCTACAAAGGATGTAAGCGAAGCCAACGGTCTGCTCATGCATGGGGTGTACGGTAAATCCAGCCCCTACAATACCGTGCCTGACGACGGCGTGGACGAATGCAACTGCTGGGGCGATTATTACTATCTGGAAGCCCTGACACGCTTGAAAAATCCAAATTGGGTGGTATACTGGTAAAAAACGGCGAAGGTGAAGCGCAATGTATCATTTAGATGTATCGAAAATCCCAGAGAAGGTCATTTATTCCCTGGGTGATAAGTTCTCCGGCCGCGATCCCGCTGGGAGGGAAATCGGCTTTACCAACTATTATATGACGGTAGACGGCAAGCCCTTCTTCGGTGTCAGCGGGGAAATGCACTTTTCCCGAATGTCCCCTGACCAATGGGAGGATGCCATCGTCAAAATGCAGTGCGGTGGCATCAATATCCTGTCTACCTACGTGTTTTGGAACGTGCATGAGGAAGAAGAGGGCGTGTTCCGCTTCGACGGCTGCCGCAACCTGCGGGCTTTCTTGGAGATCTGCGAAAAGCACGGGATGTGGGTGATCATGCGCATCGGGCCCTTTGATCACGGGGAGATGCGCAACGGCGGCTTACCCGACTGGCTGTATGGCAAGCCCTTCGACGTGCGGGAGGATAACCCCGGTTTTTTAGAGGCCACTCGCAAATTGTTCCGGGCGCTGCATGGGCAGATGGACGGACATTATTTTCATCAGGGCGGCTGCATCGTGGGTACACAGATCGAGAATGAATATCAACATTCCTGCGCGCCATGGGAGATGACCACCGGTGTATCGGGCGAGTGGCTCACCAGCGGCCATTCCGGCCTGACCTACATGCTGAAGCTCAAGCAAATCATGATTGAGGAGGGCATCAAAACGCCCTTTTACACCGCCACCGCCTGGGGTGGGGCTGTGACGCCGGTGGAGGAGGCGCTGCCGCTGTGGGGTGGGTATAGCTATCAGCCCTGGTTGTTTTACTCAAAGCCGGGCGTCCATCCCGCCACCCCGGAATACATCTATCGGGACAACCACAACAGCGCTGTCACCAAGGAATATAATTTTGAGCCCAGCTATGATCCGGAAACCCGCCCCTACGCCTGCTGCGAAATGATGGGCGGCATGATGTGCAGCTATAAATACCGGTTCCAGATGGACATGCGGGCCATCGATGCCCTGGCAAACACGAAGCTGGGCTCCGGCTGCAACCTACTGGGCTACTACATGTACAAGGGCGGCACCAATCCCACGGGGTTGCGCACGCCCTACCTGAACGAAAGTCAGATTCCCAAGCGCAGCTATGATTATCAGGCCGCCATCGGGGAATTTGGCCAGCTTCGGGAAAGCTATGGCAGGCTGTGGGCTATTCACTTGTTCTGCCAGTTATTCTCCGGCTTCTTTGAGCAAACGAAGGCTGTGCTGCCGGAGCACTTGAAGGGCTTGCAGCCGGATGATTTGGAGCCTTTGCGCTTTTCCGTCCGGGTGAAGGGCAGCAGCGGCTTCCTGTTTGTCAATAATTTCCAGGATCACGCGGAGATGCGTGATCGGCACGGGGATGAAGTGCGTCTGGCCCTGCCGGACGGCGAAATCACCTTCCGTTTCGATATTGCCGCCGGGGAGAATGCCATCCTGCCCTTCAATATGGATTTGGGCAATGCAAAGCTGAACTGGGCCACCGCCCAGCCTTTGGCCCACGTGGGCAAAACCTGGTTCTTCCTGGCCCCGGAGGGGATGCAGCCGGTTTACTGCATCGATGGCAGGGAAATCAAAGCCACCGTTGGCAAAGCCTTTGCCGTTGGCGATCAAATCATCATGACCTTCAGCCGCAAGGACAGCCTGGGATTCTGGGTATATGATGATGCCGCTTATCTGTGCGACAAACCGCTTTTATGGGATGGAAAGCAATTAACCGTTGAAATTGCGGACGGCAGCGCCACCCTGCGCGCATGGTCGGAAAGACAACGGGATTTCGTCTTTGTTCTGTGCATCGAGCATCCCTGCCAGCCCATAGCCCTTTCCTGGCAAACGGTGGGCACAGGCCGATATACCGTCGCTATCCCTGCCGATGCGCTGACCGGGCACAAGCAAGTGCTGCTGCGGGTGCGTTATCATGGCGATATTGGCCACGCCTTTGCGGGAAACGAGTTGATTTCCGACAACTTCTGCAACGGCGATATTTGGGATATCCGGCTGGATTGCTATGCGGAAACGCTGGCAAAAACGCCGTTAGTGCTGTATCTGACGCCCATCAAGAAAAACGTGACGGTGGACGCCTCCGCCATGGCAGGCTTGCAGGAAAAGGCGGATATGGAAGCGGCGGAGTTACTGTCTGCCGAATTGGTCATCATCGACGATTATTCCATCAAAGCATAAGGAGAAAAAGCCATGAAAATGCTGTCCAGAAATGTGGAACTCAGATTTGTCAGCCAGGACCCGAAAGCCAACGGTGAAACAGATTTCAAGGGCGAAACCTCTACCCTTTCCACCCAGCAGCGCATTGATTATCTGAACCGGTATGCGGAAGTGCTTCCCCAATATGTGGACAACTTTTCGTTGGATAAGCCCATCGCGACTATCGAGGAAGCTAAGGAACGGCTGAAACAAATCAAGCCCCAGCCGCAGCCCAAAGTGCGCCGCAGGATCGTATTGGATGATTGGCGCTGGATGGGCGATGCAAGCGAAAAAGAAAAGCAGCGTTTGCCCAAGAATGCGGACAGCATTGCTGTCGCCCGGCAGGACTGGCGCTGCTTCGTGGAGTGGGAAATCGGGGAAAATGCCCGGGATGCCGTGTTTGCCCTGGGCGACGCCTGCGTGGCCGGGATCAATGAAAATAGCCATTTCTACGCCATCATCGGCGGACAGAAAAAAGCGTTGGATGTTCAGCATATTCACACGCTTCGCATCGAAGCGGATTTCGTCACCAAGCAATGGAATCTGATTATGGATGGCGAAACTGCGGTGGATTTTGAACCTTTTTCCGATCCCGATTGTAACAGTGCCGCCTGCATTTCTACGCCTGCCTGCGCCAAGCGCGTTTGGGGCATCGGCTATCATCCCGGCACCGATCCTTATGAACCCATTCTGATGGAAATGCTGCTGGACGCGGACGATGAAGAACCCATCGACCTGCGCGGCTGGAAAAAACCGGAATACGAAGATTGCCGCTGGCATCAAGGCATCCTGCCCATCGTTCACGGCGGGCTGCGCCATGAGGGCGAGGATCTGTGCCTGCGCAAAATCATTCATATGGACGAAGTTCCCGCCATTGCGGAATTGTACGTGGAAAGCCTGACTCCCGGCGGAGAAATCTATGTGAATGGGCGGTTGGCGGCCCATGTCACCGATCCCAGCCAGTGGAAAATCGACATTGCCCCTTATCTCCACGCGGGCGAAAACCTGCTGGCTGTGAAGGTATACGCGGATGAAGTGACCGAGCGCGACAAGATGACCCACACCCACACGGATCGCTTTACCGGTTGGTCTTGCGGCCGGATGCACCTGGATTTATTGCCAGAAATCTACATCGACGACGTGTTCACCTGGACGGACAGCATCGGCGAAAAAACTGCCAGCCAGAAAATCCGTGCCGTTGTCGCGGCCCAGCGAGGCATGGCCTCCGCCAAGGCCGTTCCCCATACCCTGCGGGCCAAACTTTCTGCCTGGTATCCAGAGGATGGCCCGATCTGCGCCAAGGCGGAATGGCAAACCAACGTATTGCCCAACATCCGTGAAACCACCGAAATCACGCTGGATGTAAAACAACCTCTTTTGTGGACGGCCAACGATCCCCATCTATATAAGCTGACCATTGAATTGGTAAATCCCGAAGGTCAGGTGATCGACGATTATACCGTCACCACCGGCATCCGCACTGTGGGCCAGCCGGGCGGCATATTCAGCATCAATGGAAAGCCGGAGCTGCTGCGGGCTCCGCTGCTGTTTGGCGCACGCCCTCCCATGGAGAATATCGCCCTGTGGGAAAAGTGCCCGCCTGCCGAATATTACGTGCAGGAAATGCTGATGACCAAAGGGATGAACGGCAACGGCCTGCGCATGAGCGTCCATGACCGGCGCATGGGCGGCCTAAACGATCCCCGCATCTGCGAATTGGCCGACCAACTGGGCATCATGCTGATCTGGCAGACCAACACCTGGCTGCGCATCACCAGCGCCACCAACATTGATTATCACCAGCTTCGCGCTGATATGAAGCAGGTACGGAATTCGCCTTCCATCGTGATCTGGCAGCCCACCAACCATCCCTCCTGGAAGAGCTTTGAGGTGACCTGCCGGGTATACCAGACGATGCACGATGAGATCATGTCCGTTGATCCCAGCCGCCTGATCGCGCCTTCTGCCGACAGCCGAAGGATGCGGGGTCGGTTTGACGATGGAACACGGGATCATTTCGGCAATCCCTGCTCCGATAATAATCCCGCCTGGACGCTGCCCAATATCGTGCGGGGCAATATGGATTACATGCTGGGCTACGGGGCGGAATGGCATACCCTGCGGGAATGGCCGTTCGTCAAGCAGGAGCACCTGCCCAACTGGATGGAATCCACCGCCTATATTCCCAGTTACATCGAAAGCAAAGAGCGGGCGTATTTCAACTTTGAGCACGACGAAATCATCGGCCAGCCCAACTGGAAAATCCATCAGGGCAAACCTTCCTATCACGTGTACAGCTACGAAAGGGCGTACGACGTGGGCTCCATTGGCCGGGAGCTGTCCTTTGACGAATGGAAGACCAGCCAGGCCTGGCAGGCTCTGGGTGGGTATGAAACCATCGTTAAGTGCCGCTGGCTGGATTACGATGGCCTGAGCTGGTGCAACCTTCGGGGCGGGCAGAACACCTGCACCTACATGAAAGCCCTGATCGACTATTACGGCCAGCCGAAGCTGTGCTACTATGCCCACCAAATGGCCTTCCAGGATGTGCTGGCCCTTTCCAGCAACGTGGATATGGTGTACGGGCCGAAGGATACCGTCCCCGTGATCCTGATGAACCTGGGCGAAGAAAAGACGGTCACTTTGACGGTACAGGTCAAGGGTGCAAACGATGAGATCGTGCATACGCAAACCTTTGCGGATATTTACCTGCCCGCCGGGCGCACAGTGACGAAGATATCGGACATGACGCTACCCAAATTAAATGACGGCCTGTACAGCTTTGTTTATCTGGTCAGCGAAGGGAGAAAAGAACAATGAGCGCAACCATCAAGGTGGAAACCGTCCTGATCCCCACCTACGGCATCGGGAAGGCCGACAAAAACCCCATGTTCCTGGAAAAGCGGGTATATCAGGGCAGCAGCGGTAAAGTGTATCCCCTGCCGGTGATCGACAAGATTTTGGACGAAAAAGAGGACAAGCCCTACACCGCTGTATGGCTGGAAAACGATTATATCAAGGTGATGGTGCTGCCCGAGCTGGGCGGGCGCATCCAGCGGGCGTATGATAAAACCAACGGCTATGACTTCGTTTATTATAACGAGGTCATCAAGCCCGCGCTGGTGGGCCTGACTGGGCCGTGGATCAGCGGCGGCATCGAGTTCAACTGGCCCCAGCATCACCGGCCCACCACCTTTGGGCCGACTGATTTCCGCACCGTGGAAAATGCCGACGGCAGCGTGGCGGTGGAGCTTTCCGAAGTGGATCAGATGTACGGCACCAAGGGGAAGATGACCTTCACTTTGTACCCGGATAAGGCGTATATCGAGATCAAGGGCCAATTGTATAACCGCACCAACCTGCCCCAGACCTTCCTTTGGTGGGCCAATCCCGCCGTGGCGGTGAACGATAATACCCAATCCGTATTCCCGCCCGACGTGAGCGCCGTGTACGACCACGGCAAGCGGGACGTGAGTAAGTTCCCCATCGCTACCGGCGTCTATTACAAGCACGATTACGGCGCAGGGGTGGATATCAGCCGCTATAAGAATATCCCCGTGCCCACCAGCTATATGTGCGCTCATTCGGATTACAATTTTGTGGGCGGCTACGATTACGGCGTGGAGGCAGGCATCCTGCACATCGCCGACCATCATGTTTCTCCCGGCAAAAAGCAGTGGACCTGGGGCTGCGGGGATTTCGGCCAAGCCTGGGATCGGAACCTAACCGACAAAAACGGCCCCTACATCGAGCTGATGACAGGCATGTACTGCGATAACCAGCCGGACTTCACCTGGCTCAAGCCCTTCGAGGAAAAGACCTTCACCCAGTATTTCATGCCCTACAAGGCGGCGGGGTACGTGAAGAACGCCAGCAGGGAATGCGTACTGAATCTGGAGGTGAAGGACGGCAAAGCGGCGATCACGGTTTATACTACACAGCCCTTTGAACAGGCCCGGGTGACGCTGACGGCCAAGGAAGAAACTGTGTATGATAAGACTGCCGATTTGAGCCCGGTCAATGTATTAAAAGATGTTATTGAAGTGTCCGTTCCCGAAACGGAACTGACCCTTGCCGTGTACACTTCCGGCGGCAGGAAACTACTGGATTACACACCACAGCCCAAGAAGATCGAGGAGATCCCCGATCCCATGCCGCCTGCCAAGCTGCCAAACGAAATTTTGACCAATGAGGAACTGTACCTTACCGGCATCCACCTGGAACAGTACCGCCACGCCACCTATCTGCCCGATCCCTATTACCTGGAAGCCCTGAAGCGTGATCCCGGCGATATCCGGGCCAACAACGCCTACGGCACTTTGCTTTTGAGGCGCGGCAAGTCTGTGGAAGCGGAACAATATTTCTGCGCCGCGATCGCCCGTATGACCAGCCGCAATCCCAATCCCTACGACAGTGAAGCCTATCTCAATCTGGGCTTGGCTCTGCGCTATCAGGACAAGGACGACGATGCCTACGACGCCTTTTTCAAGGCCACCTGGACATCTGCCCAGCAGGAAACGGGGTATTATCACATCGCTTGCATCGACTGCAAGCGGGGCGAGTATGAACTTGCGTTGGAGCACATCGAGCGCAGTTTGGTAAAGAATTACCATAACCTGAAAGCAAGGGCTTTAAAGGGGTTGATCCTGGATAGCCTGGGACGAACCATCGAAGCCGAACGCTGGTACGAAAAAAACCTGCAATTAGACGCCTTTGATTATGTGTCCCGCATCGAATCCGGCGATATCGAAGGGGCCTTGAAGCTCATGAACGGCCGGGTCAGCAGCTTCATCGAATGCGCCGTCGACTACGCCGAGGCGGGCTTCTACACCGACGCTATTTTCATTCTGGAGTGCTGCCCCAAGCCCACACCTATGGTGTGGTATCATCTGGCGCTGTACGCCCATCAAAACGGCGACGGGGAATACGCCAAGGAAGCCCTGTACAACGCTGCCCAGGCGGATTCCCTGTATTGCTTCCCCAACAAATTAGAGGACATCATCGCGCTGCAATATGCCATTGAAAACAACGAAAAGGACGCTAAAGCGCCTTATTATCTAGGCTGCCTGTGGTATGACAAGCGCCAGTATGACGACGCCATTGCCTGCTGGGAAAAGAGCGCCGAGCTGGAGGATGCGTTCCCCACGGTGTGGCGCAACCTGAGCCTGGCCTATTTCAACAAGCGCAATGAGCCTGAAAAGGCCAAGGGCTGCATGGAAAAGGCGTATGCTCTGGATGCGTCCGACGCCCGGGTGCTGCTGGAGCTGCATCAGCTCTATGGCAAGCTGAATTTCTCTGTGGAAGATCGCTTCGCCTTCCTGGACGCCCACAAAGAAGTGGCATTCCAACGGGACGACCTGTACACCGAATACTGCGCCCTGTTGAACGATCAGGGGCGGTATCAGGAAGCGCTGGACCTGATCATGACCCACAAATTCCACCCCTGGGAGGGCGGCGAAGGCAAAGTGACCACCCAGTACGCCGTAGCCCTGACCCAACTGGGTATTCAGGCCCTGAACGGCGGTGATGCGGCCAAGGCCAAGGAGCTGCTGAAAAAGGCCCTGATCTTCCCGCATAACCTGGGCGAAGGGAAGCTGGAAGGGGCCAAGGACAACAACATCCATTATTATCTGGGCCTGGCGGAAAAGGCCCTGGGCAACGAATCGGAATCCATCCGCCACTTGACGCTGGCCGCCGAGGGCAATGAGGAGCCCGCCTCCGCCATGTATTACAACGACCAGCCCGCCGATATGATCCTGTATCAGGGCCTGACCAACCGAGCGCTGGGCCGGGAAGAAAGGGCTTCCAGCCGCTTCCATAAGCTGATTTCCTACGGCGAAAAGCACTACTACGACCAGGTGAAGATCGATTATTTTGCCGTATCCCTGCCCGACCTGCAATTGTTCGACGAGGACTTGTCTATCCGCAACCGCGCTCACTGCGAATACCTGATCGCCCTGGGCAGCTACGGCCTGGGTAATAAGGAGCGAGCGGCAAAGTGCTTTGACGCCGTGCTGAAAATCGATCACAGCCACCAGGGCGCGATCCTGCACAAACAGCTGCTGTAAAGGAGAACCGCCATGTTCAAAGACCTATCGGGAATATGGCAATGCGAAATCCCCGGCCAGTGCGCCCCTTTGCGCCTGCCGGGCACCTTGGATGAAAGCGATATCGGCTTCCCGGATGATCCGGGCAGGCAATGGAAGGCGGACGAGGTGCGCCGCATCGGGTTTTACCAGGACGGCGACCTCATCGTGACAAGGCTGACCCGGAAATATACCTTTGAAGGCCAGGCAAAAATTTCCCGCATGGTAGATTGGGAAGTGCCGGAGGGACAGCGCGTCTTTGTGGATGTGGAGCGGGCCCGGCAGCTTCGCTTGCTTGTGAATGGGCGGGAAGCGCCGCTGCTTACGCTTGCCAGCCTTTCGACTCCCTATTGCTTTGAGGTGACGGGCCTGGTCACCGGGCACGATGAATTTGTATTCCTGTCAGACAACAGCTACCCCGGCTGGCCCCGGGACGCGATCGTTTATTCCTCCGCCGCTTCGGACGAAACCCAGACCAACTGGAACGGGCTGCTGGGTTTTGTCCGTTTGCGCACGGAACGGCAGGCGTTCATTTCCCACGTGCGTGTCTATCCGCACGGGCAGACGCTGGATGTATGCGCGGAAATCGACGCCGCATCCGCCTGGCAGGGCATACTTCGTGCGGAATCCACCGCGCTGGCTCACCCTGCGGCTGTGCCAATTCAACCCCAGCCCGGCAAGCGGGAAATCTGGCTTCGGGAATTGCCGATTGCCCCGGGCGCGCAAATATGGGATCTGGATGAAGGAAGATTATTCGAACTGACCGTTTCCGGCGATGGGCTGGATGCAAAACAAGCGCGCTTCGGCCTGCGGGATTTCCAGACGGAGAACGGGCATTTCACCCTGAATGACCGTCGCATTTTTCTTCGCGGCGAAGCCAACTGCGCTGTGTTCCCGGAAACGGGCTATTCGCCCATGGACGTGGATGCCTGGAAGGAAATCCTGCTGAAATACTGCGCTTACGGCGTCAACTGTATGCGCTTCCACAGCCATTGCCCGCCGGAAGCGGCGTTTGCGGCTGCCGATGAAATCGGCATACTGATGCAGCCGGAATTATCCCATTGGGATCCGGAGCACGCCTTTGCTTCGGAGGAAGCGCAGCGGTATTATGAAACGGAATTGCTATCCATCCTGCGGCATTTGGCCAATCATCCTTCTTTCGTGATGCTCACCTTCGGCAACGAATTGCACGCCGACGCGGCGGGGCACGCCTTTATGGATCGGCTTTTGGAAATGGCCAGGCAAGCTGATCCCACCCGGCTGTACGCCAACGGCTCCAACGTGCATTATGGAGCCATCGGCGCGGACCCGGCCAGCGATTTCTACACCGCCATGGCGTATTTTGATCACGATACGCGGGCCACCTGCGACGGCCCCATGGGCTGGCTGAACCACGAATACCCCGACTTGCGGCGCAATTATGATGAAACGGTGGCTGCTATCCGGCAAAAGACCGATCAGCCGGTGTTTTCCTTTGAAGTCGGCCAGTACGAGGTACTGCCGGATTTTGACGAAATCAAGCAATACCACGGTGTCACCAGCCCGGAAAACCTGAAGCATATTCAAAGGAAGGTGCGGGAAAAGGGGCTGGATAAGGACTGGCGGCGCATGGTGGAGGCCACCGGTGAAAGCAGCCTGCTTTGCTACCGGGCCGAGGTAGAAGCCGCCCTGCGGACAGAAGGGTACAGCGGCATTTCCCTGCTGGGCCTCCAGGATTTTCCCGGCCAGGGCACGGCGCTGGTGGGCATGATGAACGCCCACTTGGCAGCGAAGCCCTATGATTTTGCCCGTCCGGAGCGCTTCGCCGCCTTCTTCCGGGATGCGCTGCCCCTGGTGCTGCTGGAAAAATATACCTACACCGTGGGTGAAACGCTGACCGCCCGGGTGCAGATGGCTAATTATGGCAAGCGTGATCTATCCGGCAGCCTGGCCTGGGATACGCGGGGAGAAAATTTTGAGCGGCACGGCGTATTGCCCGAAAACGCGGCCCCCGCAGGCAATTTAACCGATCTTGGGGAAATCCGGATTCCTCTGGATGGCATCAATCAACCGCAAAAGCTGACGCTGACCGTTTCTTTCTGCGGCAACAACAATTCCTATCCGATCTGGGTGTATCCCGATGCAGAGCCCATCTGCCCGGACAGCGTATATGAATGCCGAACTTTGGATGAAAAAGCTAAGCAAACGCTGCAAGCCGGCGGCATCGTGTATCTGGCCCCGGACAGCACGGAGGCGGCGCTGCCCCATTCCATTCAGGCCCAGTTCAGCCCCGATTTCTGGTCGGTATGCACGTTCCCCCAGCAAGCGGGCGGCATGGGCCAGCTGATTGATGAAAAGCACCCGATCTTCCGCAATTTTCCCACCGAAGCCTACAACAACTGGCAGTGGTGGCCCATGGCAAATCAGCGGGCCATGATCTTGCCGGAAAGAATCGACTGCGTCATCGCTGAAATGGATTCCTACGCGTTCCTGCGCCCCATGGCGAAGCTATTTGAATGCAAGTGCGGCAACGGGCGATTGCTGGTGTCCTCCCTGGGGCTTCATCAGCTGGCGCAATACCCCGAAGCCCGGGCGCTGCAGCAGGCCATTTACACCTATCTGCGGTCAGACCGGTTTGCGCCCCGGCAGGAGCTATCCCTGCAATGGATCGGAAGCATTTTCAGAAAAGAGGGGAAAAACGAATGATCATCTATGATGTGCTGCAATTCGGCGCGGTGCCCGACGGAAAAACCA
>JAFUDW010000202.1 GCA_017464225.1 Clostridia bacterium
TCCCACCCTGGCAGGGTTTTTAAGGGGCAGCGCCCCTTATCGTCTCCCTCCCCATCAAATTTCTGCTTTTGAATGTGCATTTTATCATGGGGAAGCGGCGCGGTTTGACATTCCTTTCGCCTTGTGCTATACTGCTTGGGCCGTATGGCGGACAGTTCGGAACCATCCTGTCCTAAAACAAAACTAAGGGCAAAAACAGAAGGGCTTGCTTCTGTTGGACGTACCTGGGAATGGTGCGTCCTTTTTTTGTCCGTGGAAAGGAAGAAACCCCATGAAAAAGCTGCTTACCACCCGCTCCATCACCCTGGCCGCCGCCATTGCCGCGCTGTATGCCGCGCTGACGCTGCTGCTTTCGCCCATCTCCTACGGCGATTGGCAATGCCGCGTATCCGAGGCCCTGACCATGCTGCCCATGCTGGTGCCCCAGGCTATCCCTGGCTTGTTTGTGGGCTGCGTGCTGGCCAATCTGCTGGGCCCCTCCGCCGGCGTCACCGACATCGTGTTCGGCTCGCTGGCCACGCTGATCGCCGCCCTGGGCACCTGGTATTTCCGCAAAAACAAATGGCTGGCCGCCGCCTGCCCCATCGTTGCCAACGGCGTCATCGTGGGCCTGGTGCTTTCGCTGAGCTTCAATCTGCCCTTCCCGCTCACCGCGCTGCAGGTGGCCGCGGGCGAGGCTGTGGCCGTACTGCTCGGCCTGGCGCTGATCAAAGCGCTGGAACGGGTGGATCTGGAAAAACTGACGCGCTGAGCGGCAGAGCCTTCCGGGCTCCTTCCGTCAACTTGCCCCGCGCTCGCCCTTCGGTGGCGGCGCGGGCGTTTTATTACAGGCAAAAAGTAAAAATTTCCATAAAATTCTTACGAATATATTACGATTTCCGCCTCTTTGTTATTGACACCGTAACCTTTTTGTCATAAAATAACACTGTATAGGTATGTTACAGGAGGCTGCCCATGTTTTCCAAGCATTTGAAACACCTGTTGGCCGCGCTGCTGATCTGCGCGCTGCTGCTTTCATCAGCGCTGCCCGCGCTGGCGGATTTTCCCTTCCAGGGACTCGTTACCGCCGCCACGCCCCTGCGCAAAAGCGCCAGTTCCGGCGCTCAAACGCTGCTGACGCTGCCCGCGGGTGACTCCATCTATATCACGGGAGAAAGCGGCAGCTATTACATTGTGGAATACGACGGCGTGACCGGCTACGTAGCCAAATCCGCCGTGAGCTACGGCATTGCCAACGTGCCCACCGACGAGCAGGCCGCGCGTTATTCCAACATTTACCAGGGCGCTCAGGGCCAATTGGTGACCGATTTGCAGAGCGCTCTGATTGAATTGGGATTCCTCAGCGGCAAGGCCGACGGCAAGTACGGCGCCAAGACCGCCAAGGCAGTGGCCGATTTCCAGAAAAAGAACGGCCTGCAGGATTCCGCCTGCGCCGACGCCGCCACCCAGGGGCTGCTGTTTGAGGGGACCTGCGTGGACAGCAAGGGCCGCAGCCGCAAGGTCACCGTGGTCCCCACCATTGAAGGCTTCCCGGTGTCCAGCGGCAAGACCGGCCAATTGGTCAGCGATATCCAGTCCGCCCTTACCGTGCTGAGCTACTTTACCGGCAAGATCGACGGCATCTACGGCTCCTCCACCGTGACCGCCGTGAAGACCTTCCAGAGCAAGAATAATTTGAAGGTCACCGGCATTGCCGACGCCCAGGCCCAATCCATTATGTTCAACAATAAAGCGGTGAGCGCCAGCGCCACCGCCACGCCCAAGCCCACCGCCACGCCGGTGCCCAATGTGATCGGCTGGGAAAACGGCGCTTCCAGCGGGGCTCAGTATCCCTTCCTCACCACGGTGACGGATTCCGTGAACCTGCGCAAAAAAGCCAGCACCTCCTCTGAACGCATCCTCACCGTGCCCAAAGGCGCTTCTGTGGCGGTGAACGCCCTGAGCGGCGATTTCGCTTACGTCACCTATCAGGCGTCCAAGAAATCCTACGACGGCTATGTGATGACCAAATACGTGGATATTCCCGCGATTTATCTGGGCGGCAAGGAATTGGCAGAGGACGAGGCGGCCCAGAAGAATTACTCCTCCATTTCCCAGGGCTCTTCGGGCGACGCCGTGTCCGCCCTGCAGGAGGCGCTGCGCGAGCTGGGCTTTTACGCGAAGGCGGCCTCGGGCACCTACGACGCCTCCACCGTGACTGCGGTCAAGGACTTCCAGCGCAAAAACGGCCTGCTGCAGACCGGCATCGCCACCCCCGAATTGCAAAAGCTGATCTTTGAAGGCAAGCCCCTGAACGCCAACGGCGCCCGGGTTGCGGTGGCCGTGCTGCCGCCCATCGACGGTGTGACCATGCGCACGGGCGATACGGGCTATCAGGTGTCCGAGCTCCAGGAGGCGCTCAAACGCCTGGGCTACTATACCGGTGAAATCAATGGCACTTATGATACCGCCACCTTTGTGGCCGTCAAGCGCTTCCAGGAAGCCAGCCGCCTGACGGTGGACGGCGTGGCCGGCCCCAAGGTGCTGGCTGCCCTGAACCCGGTGGTCGATCCCACCCAGGTGCCTGAGATCCAGCTGGCCGCCGCCACGCCCACCCCGGCCCCCATCACCGCCGACAACGTGGTGGTGCTGCGCCGCGGTACCCGCGGCATGGCGGTCACCCGGCTGCAGGAGCGCCTGGTGTCCCTGGGCTATTACAGCATCACCCCGGACGGCATTTATGACGCCGACGATATCGCCGCCGTGCGCGCCTTCCAGCAGAAGAGCGGCCTGACGGTGGACGGCGTGGCCGGGCTTGAGACCCAGCTGATGCTTTACAGCGCCGGCGCCGTTTCAGCCGTAGCCACCCCGGCGCCCAGCGCCGCCGTTACCGCGTCCGCCGGCACGAATACTACCCTGCGCATCGGCGCGTCGGGCAGCGAGGTCAACCTGCTGCAGGCCCGCCTGACCACCCTCAAATACTTTACCGATACCATCGACGGTAAATTCGGCACCAAAACCGCCGCCGCCGTGGCCGCCTTCCAGAAGGATAACGGCCTGACCGCGGACGGCGTGGCCGGCCCCCAGACGCTCAGCGCTTTGTACAGCAGCAGCGCCAAGACCGCGTCGGTCACAGCTGTTGCCGCCGCACCCACTGCCGCTCCGCTGTCCGCGGGCGAGGTGCTGCACATGGGTTCGGCCGGGAGCACGGTCAAAACTGTCCAGCGCACGCTGATCAGCCTGGGTTACCTCAAGGGGACGGCTGACGGCATCTACGGCACCAAAACCTATCTGGCGGTGCAGGCATTCCAGAAGGATAACAGCCTGACCGCGGACGGCATGGTGGGCCAGGCCACGCTGGCTCGCCTGGAATCGGTGGCCAAGGCCAAGGGCGTGAATTCGACTGCCTCCTCCGCCGCTGCTGCCGGCAGCGTGTTCAAGCGTCCCAGCGCCAGCGAGGTGCGCTATGCCGACTGGTATAACGAGACCCGCGCCCAGGCCAAGCTGATGCCTGACGCCATCATCTACGATTACGCCACCGGCCTGTATTACAACGTGCATATGTTCTCCTTCGGCAAGCACTGCGACGCCGAACCCGTCACCGAGAGCGATACCCAGACCATGTACAGGATCATGGGCAAGGATATGTGGACGCCCCACGCCGTGTGGGTCATCCTGTCGGACGGCAAGGTGTATATGGCTTCCACCCACAGCCACGGGCATTCGGTGGATAACAACGCGGGCAACGGCCTGGAAGGCCATATCTGCATTCACTTCCCGCGGGAGATGACCGCGGAGGAAAAGAAGACCATGCCCTACGCCCTGAGCCATCAGCAGGAGATCCTGCGCGGCTGGCAGGAAACGCAGAACATGATCCAATAAAGGGAAAACGCGAACGCGCTTTCAAACAGTTTGCGAGAGGTAATGAACATGCTGAGTATCGCCATTGACGGTCCCGTGGGCGCGGGAAAATCCACCATTGCGGATGAAGTATGCCGCCGGCTGGGCATCCTGCATTTGGATACCGGAGCCATGTACCGGGCGGTGGGACTTGCTGTGATCAACGCAGGCATCGATCCCCAGGATGAGGACGCGGTGGTCGCCCTCTGCCGGCGTGGCGGCGCGCTGGTGGACGTGCGCTATAGCGACGGTGCGCAGGTCACGCTGGTCAACGGCCAGGATGTGACGGGCCGCATCCGCGCCCAGGAGGTGGGCACCGCGGCCAGCGTTGTTTCCCGCTATCCGGATGTAAGGCATATGCTGGTGGCGCGCCAGCGCGAATTGGCCCAGCTCCAGCCCATGCTGCTGGACGGCCGCGATATCGGCACGGTGGTGCTGCCCGACGCCCCGGTGAAGGTGTATCTCACCGCGACGCCCGAGGCCCGGGCCCAGCGGCGGATGAACCAGCTGCTGGAAAAGGGCGAGGCCGCCGATTTTGAAACCATCCTGGCCGAGGTCAACGCCCGGGATCATCAGGATATGACCCGCGACGTCGATCCGCTGCGCCAGGCCGAAGACGCCGTGCTGGTGGATTCCTCCGATCTCTCCTTTGAAGAGACCGTGCAGGCCATCCTGCGCCTGACGGAGGCGGCGAATGTCTGAGCAAAAAGTTGAGCGCACGCCGGTTTATACCGTTTGCCGCGGGCTGTTTGGCGTGCTGTTTCATACCGTTTGCCCGATCCGGTATTACAACGCCCAGGCGCTGACCCGGGCGGAGGCGCCCTACATCATTATTTCCAATCATAAGGCGGCCATCGATCCCTTTGTGCTGGCCATCCCGGTGAAAAAGTATGAGATCCGCTTCATCGGCAAGCGCGAGCTCACCGGCAATAAGCTGGTGGAATGGGCGGTGACCAAGCTGCACATGATCCCGGTTTCGCGCCACGCCACCGATATGACCGCCATGCGCAGCTGCATGCAGACGCTTCGGGAGGGCCATGTACTGGGCATTTTCCCCGAGGGCACCCGGCATTTGCCAGAGCTAATGCAGACCGTGGAATCGGGCGCGGCCATGATCGCCCTGCGGGCCAACGTGCCCATCATCCCGGTATACCTGAGCGGCCGCGTGCGCCCATTCCACAGGGTGCGCGTGCGCGTGGGCGAGCCCATGCAGATCGCCGATATCAAGGAACAGGGCGTCAATTCCGATACCATCCGGCAGCTTTGCGACCGCATCCGCGATACATTTTATGCCATGCGGGACGTCGATAACAGTAGATAATGCCTAATTTTTGCCGGTTCAAATTGTGGGAAACTTCAAAATTTTTAAAAAATCGAATTTTTTCTCATTTGCCGGCAGGAAAAAAAGAAGGCGTGGCGAATAAAGTTCAAATGCCCAGCAGTCTCGAAGGGCCTATTCTGCTTATGGGGGAACTATGACCGTAACGGTAGCGAAGCACGCGGGCTTCTGCACAGGCGTGCAGCGGTGCGTGGCGATGGCTCAGGAGGCGGCGGAGCAGGCCGCCCGGCGGCGGATCCCCTGCTATTCTCTGGGCGAGGTGGTGCATAACCCCTCGGTGACCCGGCGTCTGGGCGCATTGGGCGTTCAGGTGGTGCGCCGGGTGGAGGACGCCCAGGGCGGACTGCTGATCCTGCGCAGCCATGGCGTTTCCCCCGATGTTCCCGCCCGCTGCGACGCGCTTGGCATTCCCTATGTGGATTGCACCTGCGTGCACGTGCAGGCGCTGCACCGCGTTGTGGACGATTACCGCGATCCGGAGGGCAGCGTTGTGCTGGTGGGCGAGCGCGACCATCCCGAGGTACAGGGCACCGCAGGCTGGAGCCATGTGCCGGTTTACGTAGTGTTTTCACCGGAGGATGTGGAGGCCCTGCCTGCGCTGACAAAGGCGCTGGTGGTGAGCCAGACCACGATCCCCGAAGAAAAATGGGATTTGCTGCTTCCCCTGCTCCGGCAGAAAATAGCGGCGCCTGATTTTCACCGCTCCATTTGCGCGGCGACGCGCATGCGGCAGCAGGCCGCAAAGGAGCTGGCCGCTACCTGCGACGCCATGATCGTCATCGGCGGACGCCGGAGCGCCAATACGCGCAAGCTTTACGAGGCCTGCGCCAAGATCTGTTCACGAACCATCCTGGTGGAAGGTGCGGCGGAGATACCGTCACACTTTATCGATATCCACACCCATCACATAGGAATAGCCGCCGGCGCTTCCACACCGGATTGGTCACTTAAGGAGGTTGTCACTGCAATGAACGACATCGAAAACAAAGCGCTCGAGAACTCCGAGCCCGTGGCGAACGAAGCCGCGAAACCCATCGACGAAAACGACTTTATGGCCAGCGTTGAGGCCTCCATGCGCCGCATCCACAACGGTCAGACCGTGACCGGCAAGGTGCTGCAAGTGACCGATGACGAGATTGGCGTTGACATCGGCTACAAGACCGATGGCATCATCAAGCGCAGCGATCTGGTGGACGCCGACGTTAAGGTTGGCGATGAGATCGAAGTTGAAGTCGTCAAGGTGAACGATGGCGAAGGCAATGTGATCCTGAGCCAGCGCAACATCATCAACAAGAAAGCCTGGGACGCTCTGATGGCCAAGTTTGAGGCCGGCGAGTATGTTGAAGGCCAGGGCAAGGAAGCCGTAAAGGGCGGCCTGATCTGCATGGTGGACGGCGTTCGCGCCTTCGTGCCCGCTTCCCGCCTGAGCAAGCGCTACGTGGAAAAGATCGATCAGTTTGTGGGCCAGACCATGAAGCTGAAGATCATCGATGTGGACGCTGCCAAGAAGCGCATCGTGTGCTCCCGCAAGGATGTCATCATCGAGGAAGAGACCGCCAAGAAGGCTGCCGCCTGGGAAAAGATCGAAGAAGGCGCCGTCATCACCGGTATCGTTCGCCGCTTCGCCGA
>JAFUDW010000203.1 GCA_017464225.1 Clostridia bacterium
CGGCCAGTGCGTGATCGGCATCGGCTTCCTGCATGATGGCATCACCCAGATCCTGGACAACGGCTATGACAACGTGGGTCTGGTCATCCCCGCCGACGGCACCGCTTGCGAAATCGGCCCCGTGGCCATCTTCAAGGGTGCCAAGCACCTGAACGCCGCCCGTCTGTTCATGGAGTTCGCCCTGTCTCCCGACTGCGTGGAGCTGGCTGACGACACCGGTTCCTATCAGTTCCTGGTCATCGACAACGCCCAGCAGCCCGAGGCTGCCGCGCAGTTCGGTCTGACCCTGGACGCCGTTTGGGACGGCTATGACTTCGCCAAGGCCGTGGTCGAGACCACCCAGAACGTGGAAGACGTGATGGCCGCTCTGGGCGATGCCGCTGACGGCCGCTTCAAGACCGAGTAAATCCCTTTCCGGAAAAACAAGCCATATTTTCCCCGCCCCGCCCGGGGCGGGGAATTTTTTAAGAAAATCCAAAGAATAGAAAGGAGAGATGGCTGATGGCAAAAGGTCAAAGCGCGGCGCTGGATCGAAAAAAGCTGATGGCAGATCCCATCATGATGACGACCATCGTGGTTCTGATCGCCTTTCTGACCCTGTTCATCCTCTATCCCCTGGCCATCCTGCTGGTGGACAGCCTGTACGGCAGCAACGGCTTTTCCTTTTCCACCTTCCAGCGCGTATTTGGCATGTGGACCTTCCGCAGGGCCATTACCAATACGCTCAAGGTGGGCTTTGTGGTGGGCATCCTGTCCACGCTGATCGGCCTGCTGTTCGCCTACGTGGAGGTATACGTTCGCATGCGCAAGGCGGTGGGCGGGCTGTTCAAGGTGGTATCCATGCTGCCCGTGGTATCGCCGCCCTTCGTGCTTTCGCTGTCCATGATCATGCTCTTTGGCCGCTCGGGCCTGATCACCCGCTTCCTGCTGGGCATTTATGACAACGATATCTATGGCTATTGGGGCATCGTGATCGTGCAGACGCTCACCTTCTTCCCGGTCTGCTATATGATGCTCAAGGGCTTGCTCAAAAACATCGATCCCTCCATGGAGGAGGCCGCCCGGGATATGGGCGCTTCGCGCTGGAAGGTGTTCACCACCGTTACGCTGCCGCTGCTGCTCCCCGGCCTGGGCAACGCGTTCCTGGTCACCTTCATTGAGTCCATTGCCGACTTCGCCAACCCCATGATCATCGGCGGCAGCTATGATACGCTGGCCACCACCATTTACCTGCAGATCACCGGCGCCATGGATAAAGAAGGCGCGGCCGCCATGGCCGTGGTGCTGCTGTGCATCACGCTGGCCATGTTCGCCGTGCAGAAATACTATCTGGAGCGCAAAACGGCAGCCACGCTGACGGGCAAAGCCAGCCGCGCGCGCATGCTGATCGAAGATAAATCGGTCACCATTCCGCTCACCATTCTTTGCTCGCTGGGCGCGATCTTCGTCATCATGATGTATATCTGCGTGCCAATCGGCGCGCTGTTCCCCACCTGGGGCTATCGCTTCACGCCGCTCACCTTCAAATGGTTCCAGCAGGTGTTCACCCGTTACCGCGGCCTGCAGGCCTTCCGGGATTCCTTTGTGCTGTCGCTGATCGCATCGCCCATCACGGCCCTGCTTTCGATGATCATCTCCTACCTGGTGGTCAAGCGCAAGTTCAAGGCCAAGGGCTTTATCGAGGCCGTATCCATCCTGGCCATGGCCGTGCCCGGCACGGTGCTGGGCGTGGGCTATATCCGCGGCTTTGCCAACGGTCTGTTCCATACCGGTATCTTGAGCGGTCTGTACGGCACCGGGCTGATCCTGATCATCGTGTTCGTGGTGCGCTCCCTGCCCACGGGCACCCGCTCGGGCATCTCCGCCCTGCGGCAGATCGATAAGTCCATCGAGGAAAGCGCCTACGATATGGGCGCCGACAGCCTGAAGGTGTTCACATCGGTCACGCTGCCACTGATCAAGGATTCCTTCCTCTCCGGCCTGGTCACCGCCTTCGTCCGTTCCATCACCGCCATTTCCGCCATCATCCTGCTGGTGACGCCCAGCTACCTGCTCATCACCGTGCAGATCAATGAATTTGCGGAGAAAGGCGCGTTCAGCATCGCCTGCGCCTTCGCCACCATTCTGATCATCATTACCTACGGCGCCGTGCTGCTGATGAACCTGTTTATCAAATTCTTTGGCACCAGCAGAAAACAGAAGGAGGCCAAATGACCATGGCGAACATGAAAGTTAAACAGCCCAAGGGCGTAAAGCTGGATCATATCTCCAAAATTTACCAGGATCCCAAAACCGGCAAGGATTTCTACGCTGTGCACGATGTGGCGCTGGACATTGAGCCCGGCAGCTTTGTGACGCTTCTGGGCCCTTCGGGCTGCGGCAAAACCACCACGCTGCGCATGATCGCGGGCTTTGAATCACCGGACGAGGGCGAGATTTACCTGGGCGGCGAGGCCATCAACGCCCTGACCCCCAACAAGCGCGACACCGCTATGGTGTTCCAGAGCTACGCGCTTTTCCCCCATTACAACGTGTTTGACAACGTGGCCTACGGACTGCGGCTGCGCAAGGTGCCCAAGGACGAGATCAAGCGCAGGGTCACCGATATCCTGGGGCTGGTGGAGCTCAGCGGCATGGAGCAGCGAATGACCAATCAGCTCTCCGGCGGCCAGCAGCAGCGCGTGGCCCTGGCCCGCGCCCTGGTGGTGGAGCCCGGCGTGCTGCTGTTTGACGAACCGCTCAGCAATCTGGATGCCAAGCTGCGCGTGCAGATGCGCACCGAGATCCGCCGCATCCAGCAGGCGCTGGGCATTACGGCCATTTACGTCACCCATGACCAGAGCGAGGCCATGTCCATTTCAGACCAGATCATTCTGATGAAGGGCGGCGTGATCGCCCAAATGGGCAGTCCCAGCGAAATCTATTACCATCCGGTCAGCGAGTTTGTGGCCGACTTCATCGGCGAGTGCAATTTTCTCAAGGGAAAGGCCGCTTCCTCCGGCAATGGGCAAACCGTGGTGCAATTGCCCGTGGGCAACGCTGCGGTGGCCACCGATAAGGTGTACCAGCCCGGAGCCGACTGCGAAATCGTGGTGCGTCCCGAGGCTATCCAGATCAGCGATAGCGGCATGCTTCCCTGCAAGGTGGAGCTGAGCTGCTTCATGGGCAGCTATCAGAATTACCACGTGCGCGTTGGCGATACGCTGGTCAAAATCACAGACAACTGCCCCATCAACAAAAAGATCTACAGCGTGGGCGATAACGCATTCATCTCCTTCGAGGCCGCCTGCGCACATCTGCTGTAAGCAACGGTTCCGCATCGCAAACCGCCGGTTTTCCGGCGGTTTTCATATTGCGTGTTTATAGCTATTCTCTGCTTAAAGAAACAGGAATTTGATAGGGAGGACTCCGCGCTTTCTTCTGAGAAGAAAGCTGCAAAGAAGCACCGGGCGAAACAGCTTGAAATAAAAAACAAACAATGTGCGCCTGTGACTTGAATATGGCAAAGAGAGCTTCCAGGCAGTAGAAAAGCCGAAGGCCGGCCGAAAAATAAGCTTGCTTATTTTTCGGTCTGTCCTGCGGCTTTTCGCTGTGCGCTTTGCGCACAGCATACACGGCTTTGCCGTGCTGCCTGGAAGCGGTGACTGACGTCTTTGCTTCTCTTTGCGTTAGTTGCTTTTACGGCGATAAACGCAGCCTCTTTTGGTCCTTTTCTGGGCTCCAGAAAAGGACGCCTTCGTTCGCTCCTCTTCCCCGTCAAATTTCTGTTTGACAGCGTATCGTTTTCTCAAAGATTGGTATAGGCAGCGATGGAAAATCCTGATTTAGTAATCGAATAAATCGATCCAATATCTTTCCACATCAACTCTTTCGTCAGGTTCATAAACGGTGGATTCATATATCCCGCCGTTATTCAGGATCGTTTTTCTGCTGCCCTCGTTTTCTTTGTCGCAGGTAATCAGCGCTCTTTCGATTCCTGAAGCTTTAAGCTTTGACAGCGCCAATTTCAGCATCTGCGTCGCGTATCCTTTGCGCCGTTCGCTGGGCGCGACAGAATAGCCCACATGGCCTCCGTACTTTTCCAGATATGCATTAAAAGAATATCTGATACTAATCCTCAACTAAAGCACTGAATAATCCAATCACGACCAGTAATGCTTTTAACCATATCATTGGTCAGTTGACAGATCGTGTCACATAATCGGTCAACAACATCTGCCAGAGAATGGAATATCTCATTTC
>JAFUDW010000204.1 GCA_017464225.1 Clostridia bacterium
CCTGGCAGGCGCATTTTGTGCGCAACATGTTCATCAAGCCCACCGCCGAGGAAGAGGCGGCCTTTACCCCTGATTTCATCGTGTACACCGCCAGCAAGGCTAAGTGCGCCCAGTATCAGGAGCTGGGCCTGAACAGCGAGACCGTGGTGGCCTTCAACGTGACCAGCCGGGAGCAGGTGATCCTGAACACCTGGTACGGCGGCGAAATGAAGAAGGGCATGTTCTCCATGATGAACTACTACCTGCCGCTCAAGGGCATTGCCAGCATGCACTGCTCGGCCAATACCGATATGCAGGGCGAAAACACCGCCATCTTCTTCGGCCTGTCCGGCACCGGCAAGACCACCCTGTCCACCGATCCCAAGCGCCTGCTCATCGGCGACGACGAGCACGGCTGGGACGATAACGGCGTGTTCAACTTTGAGGGCGGCTGCTATGCCAAGGTCATCAACCTGGATAAGGACAGCGAGCCCGATATCTATAACGCCATCCGCCGCGACGCGCTGCTGGAGAACGTGACACTGGACGAAAACGGCAAGATCGACTTTGCCGATAAGTCCGTCACCGAAAACACCCGCGTCAGCTATCCCATTGAGCACATTGAAAAGATCGTCAAAAACGTGCGGCCCATTTCCGCCGGCCCCGACGCCCAGAACGTGATCTTCCTGAGCGCCGACGCCTTTGGCGTGCTGCCTCCCGTGAGCGTGCTGGACAGCGAGCAGACCAAGTATTACTTCCTCTCCGGCTTCACCGCCAAGCTGGCCGGCACCGAGCGCGGCATTACCGAGCCCACGCCCACTTTCTCCGCCTGCTTCGGCCAGGCCTTCCTGGAGCTGCATCCCACCAAGTACGCCGAAGAGCTGGTCAAAAAGATGGAAAAGAGCGGCGCCAAGGCCTACCTGGTCAACACCGGCTGGAACGGCACCGGCAAGCGCATCTCCATCAAGGATACCCGCGGCATCATCGACGCCATCCTGAACGGCGATATCCTGAACGCGCCCACCAAGAAGATCCCCTACTTCAACTTTGACGTGCCCACCCAGCTGCCCGGCGTGGATACCGGCATCCTGGATCCCCGGGACACCTATGCCGATCCCAAGGTGTGGGACGAAAAAGCCCGCGACCTGGCTTCCCGCTTCATCAAGAACTTCGTCAAGTACGAGGGCAACGAAGCCGGCAAGGCCCTGGTCAAGGCCGGCCCGCAGCTGTAAGCGAACGGCTCCGCGGCGGGCGCATTGCCCTCCGCGGCGATACAACCATAAAAACAAAAATGAAGGGGCGGCCTGCTCCTTCATTTTTATAAAACGCCGGATAAGGAGACGCCTATGAGAACCCAGCGCCGCCCGCTCATATTCCTCGGTTTGGCCGTTCTGCTGGCCTGCCTGCTGTGCGCCACCGCCCTTGGCGACGAGGCGCGGTTTCCCGCGGGCGTGATCGAGATCCCCCAGGGGACGCCGATCACGATCGACGAGGACGCCGGTACGGTGACCCTCGCCCATCCCGATACCGTTCCCCAGCCGGGGGACGCCTTTGTGGTGTACCTACAGGACCTGCCTATTGGCTATGTGGCAAAGACCGTGGAATGGCGGGAGGGCAGCGCCGTGATCGCGGTCGACAGGGCTGATCCGTCCATCTACGGCATGCTGGAGGAATCGGGCACGGTGGTGCTGTCCGGGGAAATGTACGCTTTCGTTCCGGCGGCCAATTCCGCCGTGGAGATCGGCGACGCGCTGAAATTTGAGGACGGCTCGCTGATCGTCACGGTATCGCCGGCGGCCGGCACCGAACTGGAGGTGAGCCTGTCCAATCTGCGGCTGGACCACGCCTTTTCCTCCGGGGAGGTTTCGGTATCGCTGAGCGGCAATTACGATATTTCCGTCGGTTTCAGCGTGGACGAGGACGATCTTTCCTACCAATTCCCGCTGGGCGAGATCCGCATCTACGGCGTGGGCAAGATCGGCTTGTACGTGGACCTGAGCTGCGAGGCCTCGCTGAAATACGCCCTCCAGGGCTATTTCTCCGTCGGCTTCACCGCCGACGACACCGGGAACCATCTGCGCAAGGTCTTCTCCCTGGACGGTACCGCCATCGAGGGAAAGGGAGAAATCGGCCTGGGATTAAAGCTGACCGCGGGCGTCGACGTGCTGGTGGCCGAGGCCGATCTCTTTGCCGAGATCGGCGTGGCCACGCAGGTGGAAACCAAGAGCACCTATCACCCCGAATGGGATCCGCCCGCCGCAACCTTCTGCGAGGAATACGGCTTCTTTGTGTTCTGCAAGGTGGGCGCGGAGGCCAAATACACGAACGCCCTGGGCCAGACAAAGAATCTGGTCGCGGCGGATTTCGACCTGCTGGACGAGGACGACAGCCCCATCCGGGTAGGCATGCATTATGAAAACGGCGAGCCCGTGCCCGGCTGCACGGTGGGCATGGAGCCCTCCATCCTCAATATCGATTACAACGGAAGGATCACCGATCCGGACGACGCGCTGTTCATCGACCGCGGGAACCGCGCCCTGGAGACCGAGGTTTGGCTGCCCTGGGACGTGACCGTAAACGGCGATTATGTCATCGCGGACGGCGGCCTGGAGATGAACGGCCATACCATGATCGTAAACGGCGATCTGATCCTGGAAAACGGGTATTTGAAGCTGCAGGGCGGCACGCTGATCGTTCACGGCAACCTGCGGATGCAGCGGCGGACAAGCGGCGGCTGGGGCGATTCCGACGCCTTCCTGGACGTCAGCTGGAGCGACAACCGGATCCTTATCGACGGCGACCTGATCCTGCAGACCAACGCCGAAAACAACGCCTTTTATGGGGGCGTGATCCGCATCGGCGGCAGCCTGATCCAGAAGAACGCCGCGGGCAACCGTTCCAATTTCATCACCTATGAAGGAATGCACGTTGTTTTTACCGCCGAGGGCAGCCATACCATCCAATTGGAATCCCCCGAAACCGTCACCTTCCATTCCCTGACCCTGGAGGGCGACGTGGAGGCGTTCTCCGACCTGCATATCGTTGACGCGGCCATCGGCGGCCACCGTCTGACCGCGGACGCCGACCTGTACCAGACCGGAAACGTCAGTTTGGGCGGCGGCAGCGTGACCGTCCGGGGCAATCTGTATCATTCCCACGGCGACCTGGTGATCGGCGGAGGCGAAATGCACATCCTGGGCGGCTATTACAACGCGGGCGCGGACAGCGTATACGCCCAGGGCCTGCAGGGCCTGACCGACGGCTCCGGCATGCTGTCCATGGAGGACGCGGCGGGCGTGATGCGGGTAGACGGCAGCTTTGTGCTGCGCACCTTCTACGGCTGCCGTCTGACGGCGGGCACGCTGTACCTGGGCGGCGATTTCCGCCAGGTCATCCCCGATTACTGGATCTTTGACTATTTCACGGCGGAGGCAAGCCACAAAACAGTGCTGAATGGCTCAGGCTCCCAGCGCATCTCCTTTGAAAGCGCGGACAACGGCTTCGGCACGCTGGAAGCCGTCAATCAAAACCTGATTTTTGAAAAGAACGTGAACTGGCTGGTGCAGGGCAGCGATATCCGCGGGGCTTTTGACGGCGTGCTGGGCCTCCGGGATGTGGATCTGAACGGCAAGCGCCTGACCGTGGACGGCGATCTGCATGTCCGCTCCAATCTGGACCTGCGCGGCGGCGTCCTTTCGGTGAGCGGCGATTTGTATCACCACATGGGCGAGATCAACGTAAACGGCGGCCGGATAGAGATTGCCGGCAACTATTACAACGTGGACGAGGACAGCGCGCAGGCAGGCGGCGAGGATTTCACCGCAGGCGCGGGCGCGCTCCGGATGAACAGCGCGGCGGACGAGGTGCGCGTCGGCGGCAGCTTCGTCACCTATTCCCAATTCGGCAACATGGATCTGCTGACGGCGGGCACGCTGTACGTAGCCGGGGACTTTATCCAAAGGATGGAACACGGCTTCGACGCTCAGGGCGGGCACAAAACCGTGCTGAACGGCACGGGGCCGCAGACGGTATCCTTTGAAATCGAGGGCTGCCATTTCGGCATCCTGAAGCTCACCCAGCCCAGGGATAATTACTCCTTTACGCCCGATCCCTGCTGGATCAAGCTGATCGAGGCCGAAGAGCCGGTATTCAGCGTGCCGGACCTCGTCCTGCCCTCCGCGCTTGAAACCATCGAGGAATCGGCCTTTGAGCGGATCGGCGCTTTGGTGGTGCTGGTGCCCGATACCTGCGGCGGCATCGGCGCGTACGCCTTCCGGGATTCCGCCGTAACGCAGATCCGCATCCCCGCGGGCTGCGCCGTGGGCGAAGGCGCCTTTGACGGCTGCGGCCAGGTAACCGTTTTCGGCACGGCCGGCAGCCCTGCGGAAAGCTACTGCGCGGCCCATGACAACTGCGTTTTCATTGCGGAATGACGCCGCCTGCCTTCAATAAGGAGAAGGAAAAAACCATATTCAACGCGGACGCTTCACAAAGCGTCCGTTTTTTGGTATAATAACAATACGTTCGCGTATATCATCAATATGCAATCAGCGCCTTGTTTGCGAAATCAGAGGAAGAGAAAAATGCAGCAGTTAAACTATACGCTGGATTACCCGGATGGCAAGCCCCTGCTGCGGCAGTATGTGTACCATGTGGCTTCGTTCCACTATAACTGGCATAAGGAGATCGAGCTGCTCTGCGTGATGCGCGGCAGTGTGGAGGTCTGCGCCGGAACGGATATTTTTGAGCTTGGCGAGGATGATCTTCTGCTGATCAACGCCAATGTGGGCCATGCCACGCTGTCCCGTTCGCTGGACAGCGTGATCATGCTGGTGCGCATCGATCCCTCTTTTTTCAAAAAGGCCTATCCGGATTTTGAGCACCGCCGCATCCGGCTGTACTCGCAGCAAAGCAATCGGAACGAGAACCGCTTTTCAGCGCTGCGGAGCTGTATGGCGCGGATGATGCTGGCCAAGCTTTCCGATGACGGCCTTTCGGCCTTCGCCTATGACGGCGCGCTGTATACGCTGGCCTGGCGGCTGCTGCGGGATTTTCAGCCGGAGGAACAGGCTGCCGCCGTCTTTTCGGATAAGGAAAACGAGAGCAACGTCCATGGGATGATCCAATATCTGGAGCAGCATTACAGGCAGCGGATCACTCTGCAGGATATGGCCAGGCAATGGAATTATTCAACCACCTATGCCTCCCAGCTGTTTAAGGAATATGTGGGCATCAATTTTTACGATTATCTGACCCGCATCCGCCTGCGCCAGGCCACCCGCGACCTGAGCGAGACCCAGAAAAAGATCGTGGATATTGCGGCGGAGAACGGATTTCAGGATCTGAAAAGCTTCAATACCAAATTCCGGGAAATGTTTGGCCGCTCGCCATCGGATTACCGGCGCTCGCTGGCTGAGGAGCATATCCGCTATGACGCCACCTTCAAAAAGATATTCATCACCACCGAGGATGAAGGTGTAATGGAAAAGCTGCGCGCCTATACGGAGGAGACCGTTCCTCCGGTCGGCGGCCAGGAAACGCCCGTGAGCTGTACGCGCCCGTCAGCGCTGGACAAGCAGGCAAAAAAGCTGGAAAACATGGCTGAATCGCTGAAAAAAATAGCGGAACAAATCAAAAAGCAATCCTAAAAATCCACCATCCGATTTTTCGGATCGGCACATCGCGCGCATCATGGCTGCATGATGCGCATTTTTTTGTATGCGGACGTCAAAGCCCAAAGAAAATGTACGATCCGGTATAAAAACGCAGGAAATAATTCAGGTTGTTTGAAGCGCGCTTCCTTTGCATTTCGACGAAAAATGTGCCGGAAATCCTGAAAAACTGCGTAAAAGTTGGGAAGCGCCTGCCTTGCTTAACCGATATAATGACGTCGAAAGCATGAACCGGGAAAGCGCTGCGGGCAAGCGGCGCAACCAGGGAGGAGATACTTCATGGCAAATGAGGCGCAGGTCGTCAGAATGACCGATATGATGGCGAAATTCATCGCGCATACCGCAAAGGTATTGCCGGACGACGTAACAGCCAAGCTGAAAGAGCTTCGGGACGCCGAGGACGATCCCATGGCGCGGGTGATCTATGATACCATGTTCCGCAATCAGGAGCTGGCGGAGCGGCTGGATCGTCCGTCCTGCCAGGATACGGGCGTCCTGCAGTTCTGGGTCAAGTGCGGCACGGGCTTCCCGCTGATCAACGAACTGGAAGGGCTTTTGAAGGAAGCGGTCGTCCAAGCCACTTTCGCGGCGCCCCTGCGCCACAACAGCGTGGAGACCTTTGACGAATACAACACCGGGAAAAACGTGGGAAAGGGTACGCCCACCGTGTGGTGGGATATCGTGCCTTACAGCGATTCCTGTGAGATCTATACCTATATGGCGGGCGGCGGCTGCACGCTGCCCGGGAACGCCACCGTGCTGATGCCGGGCGAGGGGTATGAAGGCGTTGCGCGTTTCGTATTGGACCGTATGACCAGCTACGGGCTGAACGCCTGTCCGCCGCTGCTGGTGGGCGTGGGCGTGGCCACCTCGGTGGAGACGGCGGCCCTGCTTTCCAAAAAGGCGCTGATGCGGCCCATCGGCTCCCACAGCGAAAACGCGCGCGCCGCCCAAATGGAACGGCTGCTGGAGGACGGGATCAACGCCATTGGCCTGGGCCCCCAAGGCATGGGCGGCAAGCATTCGGTGCTGGGCGTTCATATTGAAAATACCGCGCGGCACCCCTCCGCCATCGGCGTGGCGGTGAACGTGGGCTGCTGGAGCCATCGCCGGGGCCATATCGTCTTTGACAAAGATCTGAATTATCAAATTTCAACGCATTCGGGGGTGACGCTGTAATGGTGGAAATCAGGGATGGAAAAAAGATCCTGGTCACGCCGGTAACGGCTGAGGATCTTGCGGATATCCGGATTGGCGATATCGTGTATCTGACCGGCAGCCTGACCACCTGCCGCGACGTGGCCCATCGCCGCGTAGTGGAGGAGGGTCGTGAGATCCCGGTGGACGTGCGCGGCAACGCCATCCTGCACGCGGGGCCGATCATTCGACCGCTGCCGGACGACCGCTTTGAAATGGTTTCCGTTGGCCCCACCACCAGCATGCGCATGGAAAAGTTTGAGTATGCGTTCGTTAAAACCACCGGCGTGCGCGTGATCGTGGGCAAGGGCGGCATGAAGGATGATACGGCCCGCGCCTGCCGGGAGTTCGGCGCCATCCACTGCGTATTCCCGGCCGGGAACGCCGTGGTGGCCGCCGTGGAGGTGGAGGAGATCGTGCGGGCGGAATGGCGCGATCTGGGCATGCCTGAAACGCTGTGGAACTGCCGGGTAAAGGAGTTCGGCCCGCTGATCGTCTCCATCGACACCCAGGGCCGCAACTATTTTGAGGAAAAGAAGATCGAATATAACCGAAAAAAGGACGAACAGGCCGCCGCCATCTGCGCCCAGGTGGGCTTCATCAAATAATCCCGGTTTTACAGCCTGACAGGCTATAAACAATAGAAAGAATCACTGCGAAAGTGAAAAACGAAAGGAGAATCCCCATGAAAAAGTTCCTTGCCGCTCTGCTCGCCGCCATCATGGCGCTTTCCCTGACGATCGTTGCCGGCGCTGAGGTGGAATGGCCCACCAGCGCAATCACGCTGGTCGTTCCCGCCAAGGCGGGCGGCGGTACCGACGTGTATGCCAGGATCACCGCTGAATACTTTGAAAAGACCACCGGCCAGCCCCTGGTGATCATGAACATGGCTGACGGCGCGGGCTCTGTGGGCTATGAAGCCGTGCGCAACGCCAAGCCCGACGGACTGACGCTCATGTGGTATCATCCCTCGCTGTTCGTATCCTATTACACCCATACCTACAACTATTCCCCCATTGAAAACTTTACGCCCATCGTGACCATGTCAAAAAACTCCGGCAACTGCATCGTGGTTCCCGCCTCCTCGCCTTACCAGACGCTGGACGATCTGGTGAACGCCGCCAAGGAAAAACCCGGCAAGCTGATCGCCGGCATCCAGACCGGCAGCCAGGCCCAGTTCCTCATCGAGCTGCTGCAGCTGGACGGTGAATGCAAGTTCAAGACCGTGGACGCCGGTACCGATGCTGAGCGCGTCACCGCCATCCTGGGCGGCCAGCTGGATGTGACCGTGTTCTCCCCCGCCAACGCCTCCACCTATGAAGAATCCGGCGATGTCCGCGTGCTGTGCATCTCGGGCGAGGAGCGCAGCCCCTTCTTCCCCGATTGGCCCACCGCCAAGGAGCAGGGCTACGAGCAGGTGGTGTACACCTCTCACCAGGTCATCTACGGGCCTTTGGGCATGGATCCCGAAATGGTGGAAAAGATCAATCAGGTATTCAGCGGCATCATGGACGACGAGACCGCCAATGAAAAGATCAACGCCGTCGGCTGCGTATTCCAGTGCTACGATGTGGCAGGCTCTGAGGAAGTGGTGGCCGGTCAGGACAGCACCATGAAAACGCTGTCCGAGCTGCTGGGCTACTGATCCGTAAAAAAGACGGGGCGGCGGAAAAACCGCCGTCCCTTTGCATATTCCCTGCAAAGAAAACAGAAAGGGGTCAAGACTGAATGAACGCGTTCAAAAGAGGCCGTCTGGGAGGACTGCTCGGCGCTCTGCTGGGCCTGGCGCTGATCATCGCCTCCCGTTCCATACCGGCCAGCCGGATATCGGGCGACCCGGGTTCCGGCGTGCTTCCGCTCATTGCGGGATCGATCTGCCTGATCAGCGGCGTGATTTTGCTGATCAAAAAACCCGATAAAACCGACAAACAGGTGTACCTGACCGGAAAGCAATGGCTCAAAGCCTTATCGATCGTCGGCATGTATCTGGCTTTTTATCTGGGCATGCGCGTCTTTGGCTACATCATTACCGCGCCTATTGTGATTTTCTGCACATGCACGATCCTGGCACACGGAAAAAACGTCTCTGTTATTCGTCGGATCATCTTTTCGCTCTGCGTTTCAGGCTTCCTGTATGTGCTGTTCCACGTGCTGCTGAACGTGGTGCTGCCCAAGGGCGTCCTGGGCATCGGATAAGGAAGGAGTTGGATCAATAGTGAATACGAGCGCGATCCTTCAAACGCTGTCTGCGATCCTGGTGCCGGCCAATATGCTGATCATGTTCGCGGGCACGCTGGTAGGCATGGTCTTTGGCGCTATTCCCGGCCTGAGCGGCGCCATGGCCATCATGCTGATGCTGCCGCTGAGCTATGCTATGGACTCGGTTACAGCCCTGTGTTTCCTGGTATGTATTTTTGTGGGCGGCTGCTCGGGAAGCTGCATCAGCGCCATCCTGCTGGGCATCCCCGGCCAGAACGCGTCCATCGCCACCTGCTTTGACGGCTATCCCATGGCAAAGAAGGGCGAGGTGGTCCGGGCCATGAGCGTGGCGCTGGTGGCCAACTTTATCGGCACCTTTCCTTCCTGCTTCATTGCGCTGATCCTGAGCCAGGTGATCGCCCGCTTCGCCGTGAAGCTGGGGCCCTGGGAGCTGTTCTCCCTGTGCTTCTGCGCCATTACGCTGGTCTCCTCGCTGTCCAACGGCAAGCTGGCAAAGGGTTTCCTTTCCGCCGGTCTGGGCCTGGCGGTGACCTGCGTCGGCATGGCGCCCACCGACGGCTATGCCCGCTTTACCTTTGGCAATTATAACCTGCTGGGCGGGTTCAGCCTGCTGTATGTGATGATGGGCATCTTCGCCTCCCGCAGCATCATCCTGGAATTCGCCCGGGAAAAGAAGGGCGAAAAGCAGGAGCCCATCAAGGTATCCGGCTTCAAATTCCCGCTCAAGGACTTTATCACCAATAAAGTCAACGTAATTCGCTCCTGGATCATCGGCCTGTGGATCGGCTTCCTGCCCGGCATGGGCGCAGCGCTTTCCAACGTGGCAGCCTACGCCGCCGCCAAGAACGCCTCCAAAAAGCCCGAGGAGTTCGGCACCGGCATCGTGGACGGTGTGATCGCGCCTGAGGTGGCCAATAACGCCTCGGTGGGCGGCGCTTTGATCCCCATGGTGGCCCTGGGTATCCCGGGCGATACCAGTACGGCATATCTTCTGGGCGCGCTGACCATCCACGGCGTGGAGGCCGGCCCGCTGATGTTTACCAAGTATCCCGTGCTGTCCAATGCCATTTTCCTGGCGGCCATGTTCGGCGCCATCGCCATCCTGATCACCCAGATGCTGGGCATGCGCATTTTCCCCATGATCCTCAATATCCCCAAGCACTGGCTGTATTCCGCCATCCTTGCGGCCTGCGTCATCGGCGTTTACGCCAACTCCAACAACCTGTTCAGCGTGGCAATGCTGGTGGTGTTCTCGCTGATCGGCCTGATCATGGGCTACGCGGACTTGCCTCAGGCGCCATTTGCCCTGACCTTTGTATTGGGCAAAAACATGGAAACCTATTTCAGGCGGGGCATGTCCTTTGCGGATAACGGCATCCTTTCCTTCTTCACCCATCCCATATCCTGCGCTTTCCTCGTTTTTGCCATCGGCAGCATGCTGTGGCCGTATCTGAAAAAATATCTGGCAAACAAAAAAGCGGCGAAAGCGGAGTGACTTAAAGCCATGAAAATCGTTGATATCCAAAAGATTTTTGCGGGAAAGTATCTGTTTATATCGGTGGAGACCGACGAGGGCATCAGCGGCATTGGCGAGGTGGGCGTCTGGGGCTATCTGGACGCCACCGCCGCGCTGCTGGATCGCGTAAAGCCCGATCTGATCGGGCGCGATCCCATGCGGATCGAGCACATTGCCAATTACCTCTACCGCGGCTATTACTTCCGGGGCACGGTGGTGATGAGCGTGATATCGGCCATCGATATCGCGCTGTGGGATATCAAGGGCAAAAAGCTGGGCGTGCCCGTTTATGAGCTTTTGGGCGGCAAAACCCGGGATCGGGTGCGCACGTACGCGCCCGTACAGGGAACGACCGTTGAAAAAATGGTGGAGGGCTGCCAGAAAAGGAAGGCGCAGGGCTTTACGGCCGCGCGGCTGATGATGTCCTATTTGACCGACGACGCTGAAAACCACCTGACCTACAGCGGCAAGGTTTCCCTGTGCGTGCGCTGTGTGGAAGCCTGCCGGGAGGCCATGGGGGACGAATTCGATCTGATCCTGGAGGTGCACCGTGGCATGACTGTGCCCGAGGCGATCGCCTTTGCACGGGGCGTTGAAAAGTGCCATCCGCTGTTCATTGAGGATCCGATCCCGCCCGACAGCCAGCCGGCGATGATCAACGTGGCGGAACACATCAATATCCCCATCGCCACAGGCGAACGCGCGATCAATATCCAGGAGATCGGCGCGCTGCTGGCCAAGCATGGCGCCCATTATATCCGGCCCGACGTATGCGTTGTGGGCGGAATCAGCGCGGCGAAAAAGATCGCATCGGCGGCCGAGGCGTTTTACGCGGGCATCGTGCCCCATAATCCTCTGGGGCCGGTATCCACGGCGGCCTGCCTGCAGCTGGATATGTGCATCCCCAATCTGCTGATCCAGGAATATCCTTCCTTCAACCTGGAGGGAAGCGAGGACGGCATGCTGAAGGAGCCGCTGAAGACCCTGGATGGTTTTCTGTATGTGCCTGACAAGCCCGGCCTCGGCATTGAGCTGATCCCGGATATCGCCGAAAAATATCCTTCCCGCCAGCGCAGCGCAAAGGTGCGCATTTCCTATGACGGATCGGTTTCCGACCGCTGACGGCGGCGCGAACCATCGGATGGTTGCTTTTTTGATATTGTAAAACGGGGCCAAGGCGGCCCCGTTTTTTCATCCCCGCTGCTCCAGCCCGGCGTAATAGGCTTCCAGCTGCCGCTGGGCAAAGGAGAGCGCTTCCTCCGGCGTACAGATATCAAAGATGGCGTTTTTGATGGCGCGGCCCAGCACGTTTTCCACCTCAAACTCGTTCATCCCGTCCGGCACCTTGCGCGCGATGGCTGTATCGATATTTTCCGGGACGATAGACAGCCAGGGATACAGATCCAGCAGATCTTCGCATGTGTAAACCGATGCGCAGGGCGAAACGCCGCCCAGCAGCGTGAAAGGACGGCTCAAATGATCGCTGCACGCCCAGCGAATGAATTCCAGGGCCGCTTCTTTTTTTGAACTTTGCTCTGAAATGCCAAGCACGCCGCCGCCCAGCAGCGGTTTGCCGCCGGGAACCGAGCTGAAGCCGATCCGTCCGGCAATTTTGGATTTGCGCAGGTCCGTGATGCCCGATACATGGTTGATGAACATATTCATCATGGCTGTGCGGCCCCCGGCAAAGTTCTCCACAGCGCCTGCCCACCATTCATTGGAGGGTACGGGCAGAGCCTTCCGATTGATATCCAGATAGAGCCGCAGGCTTTCTGCTGCTTCGGGCGTGTTGAGCGCGGGATGTCCGGCCGCGTCAAACAGGCAGCCGCCAATGCCGTGCAAAATGGGCAGGAATTCGCATACGATGCCGCTGACCGTGCCGGAAACGATGGAGGTCCCGGCTTCGGAGGATGAAGACAGGTTTTTCTTTTTGGAAAAGAAGTCCAGCAGACGGCAGAACAGGGCGTAATCCTTCGGGACCGACAGACTGTCGTGATACTGCTCATAATAGGCGCGGCGCGTTTTGCTGTCTTCAAACAGGTCGCGGCGATAAAACATCAGCTGCACGTTAGGCGTAAAGGGAAAAGCGTAGGAAACGCCGTTGGCCGTGGAAAACGGCGCGCGGACCGAGGGCAGCAGCGGCGCAAAGATCGCCTGGATGGCGGGATCGTTCGGGTCAAAGGGGTGAAGTCTGTTCGGGGCCAATGAATCCAGCCATACCACGTCCATGCGGATCACGTCATAGAATCCGGAACCGCCCATTGTCTGGATGGTTTCGTGCAGCTCCTCATAGGGGGAAAGGATCATCCGCACGTCAATGCCTGTCCGCCTGGTGAAATCCGGCAGGAGCTTGCTCAGGGCCTTCGCGTCCGGGCCGTCCAGCATCAAGGCGCTGATCTGCGTGCGCTTAGGCAGCATGCCGGCGGAAAACACAGGCTGCTTCTCCGGCAATAGCAATACGTGGTCGGCTTCCCCCGGGGAAAGCACCGCGCGGCAGGCGATATGCGCCAGCTTTTTCCAGTTCAGACTGATCCGGCGTACCGGCCCGCCGGGCGGCACGCAGCCCGTGGAAGCCAGCGAAATCAGCAGGGGCGGCTGAGCGCCGCAGAACGCAAAAGCATCGGTGAGGCTGTCGCAAAACCGCGGGGAGGTGGCAATGACGGCGTCGGGCTTTACTGGATCGGCGCAGATGGAAAAAGCGGCTACCGAAGCGTTTACGGCGTCTGTCTGATAGGTTTTAAAGGCGATGGACCGCGCTTCCAGCTCAGCTGAAAGCTTTTGCAGCAGTCTCGCTTCGGTGCTGTGGGTTAAAAGGCCGATAATCAGCGATACCTGACTGCATTTTTTTTCCTCCAATATCTCCAGGATTTCCGCTGTGACGGCATCAAGATCAAAGCCCACAAAGGCGTCGATCCCCGCGGCGCTCCGTTCCACTGTTACGATGGTCACATCGTTTTTCAGCAGCGTTTCCCTTCCCTCGCTGCCCTGGGGTTGGCAGGTGCACAGGATCACTCCCTGAAAGCGCCTGCCGGCGATTTCACTGAGGATGGCCTCCTCCTGGGCAGGAATATCCCCCGTCAGATACAAGCTGCACTTATAGTTGCTGTCGGTAAGCTGCTGCGCAAGGGCGGTATATAATATGGAATACCGATCATCCCGCAGGTTGGGCAGGACCACGGCAATGGATCGTTCAAACTCCTGCCGCATCTGCTTGCTGCGCTCATCGATGCTGTACCCCAATTCCCTGGCAGCCTGCTCCACCAGCAGGATTTTTTTCATGCTCACGTTTCCCCGGCCATTGAGCACATTGGATACCGTTCCGTGGGAAACGCCTGCCAATTTGGCGATATCCTTAATGGTTGCCATGCTTCCTCCTTAATTGACCCATTGCTAAAATCAATAGTATCACAGATGGGGAAAAGACGCAATCCCTCTCCAAAATTGGACTGTTTCAATTTATTTTTTAAAGAAATTCCCCTGTTTTTTATATAATAGCATGCCATTAAAGACAAATTTGCTGCGATAAATTGAAAATTTAATATTGACACGTTCCAATTTTCATGATATAGTAAATCCATCAAATGAGCGCTGGCTCATGAAAAGGAGGATTTTTCCATGAAAAAGGTATTTGCAGCCCTGCTTTGTCTGATCATGCTGCTGTCCATGGCAGGCGCCGCCCTGGCGGATGAGGAAGTGACGCTGACGGTCATGAACGTGCAAAGCGGAGACGACGCCGAGTACAACGCCCTGTTGGAGCAGTTCAGCGCGTTGTACCCCAACATCAAAATCAACCACATCAGCACCGTGAACGCCGAACTGAAAAAGCAGGTGCAAATCGACGCCATCTCCGGCAACATGCCCGACGTGCTGCAGTTTGATAACCCCGATTACGCGGCCTTCGCCGCCGGCGGCTATCTGATGGACATTACCGATCTGGTGGCCGATTGGGAAGATATGCCCCATTACTGGGATGCCTGCATCCAGGCTGTTTCCTATAACGGCCGTTTGTACGGTCTGCCCTGGGAGTGCAACTGCATCGGCCTGTGGTACAATCAGGATCTGCTGACCGAGCTGGGCAAGGAAGTGCCCGTGACCTGGGACGACGTGCTGGATATCTGCGCCGCCGCCAAGGAAAAGGGTTATAACGGCTTTGGCGTGGCCCTGCCCGCCAGCGAAGTGGGCACCTTCGAGTTCATCCCCTGGCTGTATGCGGCCGGCGGCTCCATCGACAAGCTGGATTCCGAGGGCTCCATCAAGGCGCTGAGCTTCCTGGCCAACCTGGCTGAACAGGGCTATATGACCAAGGAAGTGCTGGGCTACAGCCATGGCGATATGAACAACGCTTTCCTGGGCGGCAAAACCGTGCTGATGGCCAACGGCTCCTGGTGCATCGCCAATCTGGCCGGCGCGCCCTTCGCCTACGGCGCCACCACGCTGCCCGTGCTGGAGGAAGGCAACACCCCCACCAACTGCCTGGGCGGCTATCATGTGGGCATTTCCGCGGACTGCAAAAATGTGGACGCCGCGCTGACCTACCTCAAATTCATCTGCAGCGCCGAGGTCAACGGCCCCTTCGCCGCCGCCAAGGGTCTGCTGCCCACCAGCGAGGAAAGCGCTCAGTATGAAGCCTTTGCCGAAGGTCTGATCAGCGATTTCGTGGCCGGTCTGCCCGGCGCTATCGCCCGCGTCAACCCCAACTGGCCCGATCTGTCCGTGAACGTATACACCGCCATTCAGTCCGCCGTCTCCGGTGAAAAGACCGCCGAGGAGGCCCTGACCTACGCGCAGGAGCTGAACGCGCAGTATTGGAACTGATTTTTCCCTGTGGGCTGGCGGGTTTCCCGTCGGCCCTTTTCTTTATTCTGAATCGGGAGGAACGTAATCATGAAACACAGGGGCAACCTGCTAGATAACGAGCGCGTGATCGCGTTTGTATTCCTGGCGCCCGCGCTGATCTATATGCTGGTGCTTTGCGTGTATCCCATCCTCTATAACGTGGTCATGGGCTTCCAGAACATGAGCATGATGAACCTGCGCGGCAAAAGCTATACCTTTGTGGGGCTTCAAAACTATGTGGAGCTGTTCACCGATCGCACGGGCGTGTTTCAGCGTTCCATCGGCAACACCTTCCGCTATACCATTTTCTCCATTCTGTTCCAGTTCATCTTCGGCTTCGCGGCGGCGCTGATGTTTTCCAAGCGTTTTCCGGGCACAGGCCCCATGCGCGCGCTGATGATGCTGGCCTGGCTGCTGCCCCATACGGTCACCGGCCTGCTGGGCAAGTACATGTTCGCTTCCGGCGGCATCATCAACGTATTTTTGACCCGGCTGGGCCTGCTGCAGGAAAACATCGGCTGGCTGGTGGAAAAAAAGCACGCGCTCAACTGCGCCATCCTGGTCAATATCTGGATCGGTATCCCCTACAATATGATGCTGCTCACCACGGGGCTGATCAACATCCCGGGGGATATTTACGAAAGCGCTTCGGTGGATGGCGCCAACAGCTGGCAGCGGTTTATCCATATGACGCTGCCCATGATGAAGCCCACCATGATGGTGGTGCTGGTGCTGGGCTTCATCAATACCTTCAAGGTGTTCGATCTGATCTATGTGCTTACCGGCGGCGGCCCGGTGCAGTCCAGCGAGGTGCTTTCCAGCGTGGCCTACCGCTATTCCTTCACCTCCGGCAATTTCAGCCGGGGCGCAGCGGCGGCCAACGTACTGTTCCTGATCCTGCTGGTGGTGGGCTTCTTCTATCTGCGCTTCGTGCAGACTGATACGGAGGTGATGTAACGTGAAAACGATGCATCTTTCAGGCAAAGCCCGCCGTGTGCTGTGGAGCGTATTGGCTGCCTGCGTGATCGCCGTATTTCTGTTTCCCGTGTATTGGATGGTGACCGCCTCACTGAAAACGGACGCCGAGATTTTCAGCGCGTCGGTGAGCCTGCTGCCCAAAGCGCCCAACCTGGATAACTATCGTTTGCTTTTCACCCAGAACACAGGCAACGTGGGCCGCTCCTTCATCAACAGCCTGAAAAACGCCCTGCTCACCATGGCCCTCACGGTGCTGATCTCCATCCCGGCTGCTTACAGCCTTTCCCGGTTCCGCTTCAAAGGCAAAAAGGCGCTGATCCTGCTGTTCCTGGTGGCCCAGATGCTGCCCAACACCCTAACGCTTACCCCGCTGTTCATCATGTTCAGCAATGCTAAACTAACCAATAACATCCTGTCCGTTGTGCTGGCCTGCTCGGCCGGATCAATCCCCTTCTCCATCATGATCATGCGCCCCTATTTTCTGGCCGTGCCCAAGGAGCTGGAGGAGGCGGCCATGATTGACGGGTGCAGCCGCATCCGCACCTTTTCCAAGATCATCCTGCCGGTTTCGGTTTCCGGCGTGATCACTGTGGCGGTGTTCGCCTTTGTGGGCGGCTGGAACAACCTGATCTATCCCCTGACCTTTATTCAGAATTCCAACGCGTGGCCCGCCACGGCAGGTCTGTATGCCTATAACAACGAGTACGGCTTAAAATGGAACATGGTCATGACCTATTCCATGGTGCTGATGGCGCCGCTGCTGCTGATGTTCATCTTCCTGCAAAAATATATGGTGCCCGGCCTGGCGGACGGCGCTGTAAAAGGATGAGTGATTTTTATGATGGAAAAACGTGTACTGATCGCTTCCCACCGGGGACACTTTGGCGGCAATATCGTGGAAAATACGCTGCCCGCTTTTGAGGCGGCCATCCGCAGCGGCGCGGATATCGTGGAAACGGACATTCACCGCACCAAGGATAACGTGATGATCCTGTTTCACGATCATACGCCTCAGCGCCTGCTGAAAATGCCGGGCAAGGTGGAGGATTATACCCTGGAGGAGCTCCGCTCCCGACCGCTGCTGAACGTGATCGGCCAGCCTTCGGACAACACAGTCAATACCCTGGACGAGCTGCTGCGCGCCCTCAAGGGCCGCTGCATGATCAATCTGGATCAGTGCTGGCATTTCATCGATCAGGTGTATGACGCCGTGGAAGCCATGGGCATGCAGGATCAGGCGCTGATCAAAGGCCGCGTACCCTATGACGATGTGCTTCACTGGCTGGAAAGCCGCAATTGGACCCCTAATTTTATTCCCATTATTACCTGCGATGAGGAGATCGCCGCCTTTGAAGCGCTGCCTGCCCAGGTGCGCATTCCACAGGTAGAGGTTTTTTTCCGGCAGGACGATGCCCGCGTGATCTCCGAACCCTTCGTGGAAAGCCTGCATCGCCGGGGCATCCGGCTATGGGTGAATTCGCTTACGTTGGGCAATCATAATGATATGTCCGCAGGCCATGACGATAACCTGTCGGTTACCGGCGCGCCGGACGACGGCTGGGGCTGGCTGGTACGGCATGGCGCGGGCGTGATCCAAACGGATTGGCCCGCCGAGCTGCGGAAGTATCTGGATCATATCGGAGGTTGAGCATGTCGGAAAAGCTGCTGCTGATATCAGACCTGGACGGAACGCTGCTGGACGGCAAAAAAAGCGTCCCGGAGAACGCGCTGCGTGCCCTGGAACGCTTTACCGCCGCCGGCGGTTTTTTTACCGTGGCCACTGGCCGCACAGAGGATACCTGTCGAATCGCCACCGATATCCTGCCCGTCAACGCGCCAGTGATCCTGTATAACGGCGCTTCCATCATGGATCTGTCCGCCCGGCGCGTGCTGTATGATCAAACGCTGGACGCGGCCCGGTTCCGTCCGCTGGTGGCTGATCTGCTGGCGCGCTTTCCCGAGCTTTGCGTGGAGCTGTTCGCTTACGGTCCCTTGCTGCTGGTAAACCCCGGGCAGATCATGGATCCGTATATCCTGCGGGAAAACCAGCCTTATCGCATGTTGCCGCTTTCCGAAACGCCCGATCGCTGGCTCAAGATCATGCTTTCCGCACCCAAAGCTCGGCTTATGGAGATAGAAGCCTATCTGGATACCGTGATGGACGGCTATCCGCCCTGCAGCCGCTTTTTCTCTGCCGAATATTATTATGAGCTGTTGCCCCAGGGCTGCAGCAAGGGTGCCTGCGCCCAATGGCTCAGCGGATTTCTGCAGGTTCCCCGGCAGCGCGTCGCCGCCATGGGCGATCATCTGAACGATCTGGAGATCCTCTCCTGGGCAGGCTACGGCTTTGCCCCAAGCAACGCGCATGAACGGGTGAAGGCCGTGGCGCAGATGCTGCCTGCCACCAACGATGAAGGCGCTATTGCCCATGCTGTGGAGCGGCTGATGCCACTGCTCGGGGCGTGATCGCAGAGCGCGCTGCGGTATCGGCCATCAGCGGCGCGCCGCTTGTGAATTCCGCCGATACTTGGCGGTTCAGGCGGAGATCAGCGTGAACAAAACGGATAAAGCCGGCGTCATATCATAATAGACATGGAGCATGGCGGCGCCTCCCCGATCATAGCCTCGGCCCTACTGCACCGTATTTTATATGGAAATACGATTGGGCAATTCCGTCCTTCCCATGACCGGGGGATTTGTGCTATACTGAAAGCACCCTACGGCGGATATGATCAAAGGAGGTTTTTTTGATGATTTATTATGTGAACGTCGCCGCTCCCAGGGACGGGGACGGCAGCAAGGCGAGGCCCTTCCGGCATATCAACGACGCGGCCCGGGTGGCCGTGGCGGGGGACGAGGTCATCGTGGCCCCCGGCGTTTACCGGGAATACGTGAACCCCATCCATCCCGGCACCGAGGACAAGCGCATCGTTTACCGCAGCGAAACGCCCCTGGGCGCGGTGATCACCGGCGCCGAGGAGCTCACCGGCTGGACGCGCTACGCGGGCGACGTTTGGGTCAACCGGGTGGATAACGGCGTGTTCGGCGGCTATAACCCCTATACCACCATGGTGTGCGGCGACTGGTACTTTGCGCCCACCGTACGGCATACCGGCTCGGTGTTCCTGAACGACCGGATGATGTATGAAACCGTTTCGCTGGAGGAATGCGAAAAGGGCGAGATCGAGCCCACCAGCTGGCAGCCCGAGGAATCCAGGTATAAATGGTATACCGAGCAGGACGGAAATCAAACGGTGCTGTACGCCAATTTCCGGGGCAAGGATCCCAACGCCGAAAAGGTGGAGATCACCGTGCGCCGCAACTGCTTTATGCCCGATCAGACCGGCATTGGCTATATTACGGTGAGCGGCTTCAATATCAATAAGGCCGCCACCACCTGGGCGCCGCCCGCCGCCTACCAGGACGGCATGATCGGCCCGCACTGGAGCCGCGGCTGGATCATAGAGGACTGCGAGGTCTGGGGAAGCCGGTGCTGCGGCATCTCCCTGGGCAAGTACCGCGATCCCGAAAACGATATGTATTTCTATACCAAGCACGTCAAGTCCCCCACCCAGATGGAGCGCGACGCCGTATGCCGCGGCCAGTACCATGGCTGGCTCAAGGAAAACGTGGGCGGGCATATCGTCCGCCGCTGCCACGTGCACCACTGCGAGCAGACCGGCATCGTGGGCCGCATGGGCGCGGTATTTTCCACCATTGAGGACTGCCATATCCACCATATCTGCAACAGCCAGCAGCTGGGCGGCGCCGAGACCGCGGGCATCAAGCTGCACGCCGCCATCGACGTGACCATCCGCCGCAACCATATCCATCACTGCATCATGGGCGTATGGCTGGACTGGGAAGCCCAGGGCGCGCGCATCACCCGGAACCTGCTGCATGACAACCAGCGGTCCGAGGGCGTGCTGCCCGCCCAGGGCGCCATGTTCTCCAACGACGTGTTCATCGAGGTGGGCCACGGCCCCACGCTGATCGATAACAACGTGATGCTTTCCAAGCTCAGCGCCGCCCTGCCCAGCGAGGGCATCGCCCTGGTGCACAATCTGATGCTGGGCGCCTTCGGCCTGATCAACAGCGGCGTGGACCACGTTGTCAACGGCCAGCGCGAGCCGCGCTATACGCCCTATCATATCCGGCACCGCACCGAGGTGGCGGGCTTCATGACCATCCTGCACGGCGACGACCGCGTATACAACAATATCATCGTGCAGCACTATCCCATCACCGATCCCGCCATTACGCCCGAAAGCAGCGATCACCAGGCGGCGGGCACGGCCTGCTTTGATATCTTCCCCAGCTATGAGGAATGGATCGCCAACTTCCAGATGGATCGGGAGCCCGTCATGCACGAGCTGACCTCCTACCATTTCGGCCATCTGCCGGTCTGGGTATCGGGCAACGCTTACTTTAACGGCGCCACCGTATCCAAGCATGAAAAGCACGGCCTCGTTTCCCGGGAGGCGGCCCGTGTGGCGCTGGTGGAGGAGGACGGCAAATACCGCCTGGATACCAACGTGTACGAGCTGCTGGGCGATTTCAGGGACGCCGTGATCACCAGCGATACCCTGGGCTGCGCCTTTGAGCCCGAGCAGCGCTTTGAAAATCCCGACGGCACGGCCATCGCCTTTGACCGCGATTACTTTGACGCCCACCGCGGCCTGAGCGTGCTGCCCGGCCCCTTCGCCAGCGCGGAAGACGCCCGGAAGACGTTGTGGTAAATGAAAAGGGAATAAGCGCTTTCTTTTGAGAAGCTGAGGGGAGTACGTGCTTCCTATGCCGTCTCCCCCTTTCAAAAACCGCCGGATTATGGTACAATGTGCCTGACCGGCGGTTTTTTGCCGCGCCGGAGAAAAGAGGATGCCGTATGGACTGGATAGAAGTGACCGTTTCCACCAATACCATGGGCGCGGACATCGTGAGCGAAGCGCTGCTGCGCCAGGGCGCGGTGGGCACCCAGATCATTGACCGTTCCGACGTGCCCGACCCCAGCAAGCCCAACGGCTATTGGGAGCTGATCGATCCGCAAATGATCGAGGAAATGCCCGAGGATGTGCAGGTAAAGGCCTGGTTTGAAAACATCGAGACGCTGCGCGGGCTGGAAAACATATTAAAAGCGCTGCCCGCCATGACCGGCATGGAGCTGGGCGCGCTGACGGTCAGCAGCCAGGGCGTGCAGGAGCAGGACTGGTCTGAATGCTGGAAGCAGTATTATAAGCCTTTCCGGGCGGGCAAGCGCCTGGTGATCAAGCCCAGCTGGGAAAACTGGGACGAGCAGCCCGGCGATCTGATCATCGAGCTCGATCCGGGCATGGCCTTTGGCACCGGCACCCATGAGACCACCGCCATGTGCGTAGAGCTCATCGAAAAGCACTACCGCGGCGGGCAGGTGCTGGACGTGGGCACGGGCAGCGGCATCCTGGCCATCGCCGCGGCGCGGTTGGGCGCTCAGCGCGTGCTGGGCGTGGATATCGATCCCATGGCCGTGCGCGTGGCGAAGGAAAACGTGGAAAAGAACGGGCTTGCGGACGTCGTAGAAATTCGGGAGGGCGATCTGGTGGCCGGGCTGGACCGTGTAAAATGCGATTTCGCCGTGGCCAATATCCTGGCCGACGTCATCGCCCTGCTGGCCGCGCCGCTCAAAAACTGCCTGGCCGAAAACGCGATCTTCGTATGCAGCGGCATATTGAAGGAACGGGAGGACGACGTGAAGGCCGTGCTGCAAAAGAACGGCTACGCCTTGTTTGACCGCCTGCAGAAGGGCGACTGGGTGGCGCTGGCGGCCAGAACGGAGTAAAACCGAACTGTTCGGCACTTTTGCTTCTTGCGTTATATTACATATGACTTCTAAGGAGACAGATGGAAATAAATCTTCATCCACAATATGCCGAAGGGTATAAAAGCAGATCACAGATCGCGCGAAGGCTGACGGAAAGCTGGGCGGCTGACAATTTGTATTGTCCAAGATGCGGGAAAAAACCTATTGAGCATTTCCCCAATAATAGAGCTGTCGCTGACTTCTTTTGCCCCGTCTGTCAGCATGAGTTTGAAATGAAAAGCAAAAATGGAAAAATCGGCAAAAAGGTAGCGGATGGCGCATATGACACTTTTATAAAGCGCATAACGGCAAATAACAATCCTGACTTTTTCTTTATGAATTACTCATATCAAGATTTGTGTGTAAATGATCTCTGGTTTGTTCCCGCTTTCTTTTTTGTCCCGTCCATTGTCGAAAAAAGAAAACCGTTGGGGAAAAACGCCCAAAGGGCAAACTGGGTTGGATGCAATATTCTGTTTGATGATATCCCTGCACAAGGGAAAATCGCGATTCTTTTACAGCGCCAAATAAGGGATCAGGATGAAGTGATGAAAGATATCGCCTCGGCGGAGAAATTGCAAACAAACAATATTGAAGCAAGGGGCTGGATGCTGGACGTCCTGTTTTGTATCAATAAAGTAGGCAAAAAAGATTTTACGCTTGAGGATATGTACTGTTTTGAAAAGCATCTCCAGGGAAAGTATCCAGCGAATCACAATATACGGCCAAAGATCAGACAGCAATTACAGCAGCTTCGTGACAGAGGCATCATAGAGTTTGTGGGCAGGGGCAATTATCGGCGTATTTATTGAAAATCTTGCCGGCGTGCATTCCTTGACGCATATTGAAATATCCTATATAATAAAACAGCCGCGGGACTGATCCCGGGGCAGGACAGGGAGTTATACGCGGAGCTTGCACCCACCGGAATACCAATGAAAGTGGGTGATGTGCATGAGCGCATATGAAATCGTTATGATTTGTATCGCAACCATGACCCTCTTGCTGAAATTGATCGAAGTCTTAAACGACAGAAATCATAAGTAAGATAAAAGCCACCGCGTATCGCAATTACGCGGTGGCTTTTCCACGCTGATCACCGGTAGGTGATAAGTTCCGGAAGCATCCAACTCCCTGTCTTTATTATAGACATGTGACCAACGCTTGTCAAGCGCAAAGGAGAGCCATGCACCGCTTTTTCGCCGATGAAAACGGCATTCTCAACGGCGTCGCCCGCCTGGAAGCCGGGGACGCCAATCACGCCCTGCGGGTGCTGCGGCTCAGCGTGGGCGATACCGTGCAGCTGTTCTGCGGCGGCGAAGCCTACCTGGCCGCCATCGCCGATATCAGCGACGGCGTAGCCGTGCGCGTGTTGGAACAGATCCAGAGCCCCGAGGCCACGCTGCGGGTCACGCTGTACCAGGGCGTGCCCAAGGGCGATAAAATGGACTATATCGTGCAAAAGTGCACCGAGGCCGGCGTCCGCCGGATCGTTCCGGTGAACATGCCCCGCTGTGTGGCGCGGCTGGAGACCGGGGACGATAAAAAGCTGGCCCGCTGGAACCGCATCGCCCGGGAAGCCGCCAAGCAGGCCTTCCGCCCGGTGACGCCCGAGGTGGCCCCGGCCATTGGCATCAAGCGGCTGCCCGCTCTTTTGCGGGAGCACCAGCTGGCGCTTGTGCCCTGGGAGGACGCCCGGGACGGCGCCCTGCGGCAGCTGATCACCCCGGAGATCACCGATCTGGCCATCGTTATCGGCCCCGAGGGCGGCATGAGCCCGGAGGACGTGGCGCCGCTGCTCGGCGCCGGGGCCAAAGCCGTGACCCTGGGCCCGCGCATTTTCCGCACCGAGACCGCCGGGCTGGCGGCCATCGTGGCGGCCATGGCGTTTTCCCATAATCTGGAGTAAAAAATGAAGGTAGCCTTTCACACCCTTGGCTGCAAGGTCAATCAGTACGACAGCCAAGCCATGCTGGAGCTGTTTGAGCGCGCCGGGTATACGGCGGGCGATTTTGACGACGTTTGCGACGTGTATGTGATCAACACCTGCACGGTCACCGGCACGGGCGATAAAAAGAGCCTGCAGGCCATCCGCCGGGCCCAGCGCAAAAATCCGGCGGCGCAGATCGTGGTCTGCGGCTGCATGGCCCAGCGGGACGGCGAAAAGCTGCTGGCCCAAACCGGCGCGCGGCTGGTACTGGGCACGGCGGGCCGCGGGCAGGTGGTGGAGCTGCTGGAAAAGGCCGTGCGGGAGGACAGGCGGCTTTGCGCCGTTACCGACGTGCGCCGCGCCAGCTTTGAACCGCTGCTGATTACCCGGCACGAGGGCCGCACCCGGGCCACCCTCAAGATCCAAGAGGGCTGCGACCGGTTCTGCGCCTACTGCATCATTCCCCACGTGCGCGGCGGCATCCGCAGCCGGGCGGCGGAGGACGTGCGGGAGGAGGCCCGGCGGCTCAGCGAGGCCGGGTATCGGGAGATCGTGCTCACCGGCATCCACCTGACCAGCTATGGCCGGGACCTGGCGGACGGCACAACGCTGCTCAGCGTGATCGAGGCGGTGCACGGCTTACCGCTGGTGGAGCGCATCCGCCTGGGCAGTCTGGAGCCGGTGATCGCCACCGAAGCGTTTGCGCAAAGCCTGGCCCGGCTGCCCAAGGTATGCCCCCAGTTCCACCTGGCGCTGCAGAGCGGCAGCGACGGCGTATTGAAGCGCATGCGCCGCCGGTACGATACCGCGGCCTTCCGGGAGAGCGCCGCCGCCCTGCGGGCCGCCTTTCCGGGCTGCGCCCTGACCACCGACGTGATGAGCGGCTTCCCCGGCGAAACGGCGGAGGAGCACCGGCAGTCCATGGAATTTTGCCGGGAAATGGCGTTCAGCCGCATGCACGTGTTTCCCTACAGCGAGCGGGAGGGCACGCCTGCCGCGCGGATGGAAGGCGCGGTGCCCAAGGCGCTGCGGGAGGCGCGCGCCCGGGAGCTCATCGCCCTGGGGCATGAGATGGCCGCCGCCTACGCCCAAAGCCAGGTGGGCACGGCGCGCAGCGTGCTGTTTGAAACCTGCGACGGCGATAAGAGCGTCGGCTATACCATGGAGTATATGCGCTGCGAATGCCCCGGCGCGCTGATGGGCCAGACCCGGCAGGTGCTGATCACCGGATACGCGGGCGATACCTTTACGGGCGAACCGATATAAAAGAAAGGAAGAGATCAAAATGAGCGACTGTATTTTCTGTAAGATCGCCAACGGCGAGATCCCCAGCAGCAAGGTATACGAGGATGAATACGTGCTGGCCTTCCGGGATATCAATCCCCAGGCCCCCAAGCACGTGGTGATCATCCCCAAGCGGCACGTGCAAAACCTGAACGAAATGGATAAGCTGACCGAAAAGGAGCAATTGGCCATCCTGCACGCCTGCAAAAAGGCTGCCGAGCTGGAGGGCGTTGAGGTTTCGGGCTATCGCATCGTCAGCAATTGCGGGCCGGACGCCGACCAGAGCGTTCAGCACCTGCATTTCCACGTGCTGGGCGGCGGCAAGCTGAGCGTCAGCATGGCCTGACGAAGGGCAAATCTGGCGCCGAACAGCAGAAGCTCCCTTGTGGATGTATATGTGACAGAACTGTAAAAACGTGAAATAACCTGTTGACGAAGCGGCTTTTAAGCTGTATAATACACACACGGTCGCCATCCGTCGTTTTTACGGCGTGTGCCAAGGCGAGATAGGCGAAGGGAGGGAAAACAAGTGTCTGAAGTACGTGTCAAGGAAAACGAATCCTTGGAAAGCGCCCTGAAGCGTTTCAAGCGCCAGTGCGCCCGCGCCGGCGTTATGGCCGAGGTTCGTAAGCGTGAGCATTATGAAAAGCCCAGCGTGAAGCGCAAGAAGAAGGCGGAAGCCGCTCGGAAGCGCCGCTACTGAGCCAGAGAGCAAAGCCCCTGCGAAAGCGGGGGCTTTGCTTTTGCCGCGGAGAAAAAAACAAATTTTCTTTATTTTTAGTATTGACATCAAAGCCAATTTCGTGTATTATATTCGTTGTCACCGAACGCTGTGCGAAAGCTTTACGGGGTGTAGCGCAGTCCGGTAGCGCACGTGCTTTGGGAGCATGGGGCCGGGGGTTCGAATCCCTTCACCCCGACCAATTGTCTTTCGCACGGCATGTGGCCCCGTGGTCAAGAGGCCTAAGACATCGCCCTTTCACGGCGGTAACTCGGGTTCGAATCCCGACGGGGTCACCATTTTTCTCCCTTCGGGGTAACGGGCCTTTAGCTCAGTTGGTCAGAGCAGTCGGCTCATAACCGATCGGTCCGGGGTTCAAGTCCCTGAAGGCCCACCATTGTGGCCCGGTAGTTCAGTTGGTTAGAACGCCAGCCTGTCACGCTGGAGGTCATGGGTTCGAGCCCCATTCGGGTCGCCAC
>JAFUDW010000205.1 GCA_017464225.1 Clostridia bacterium
AGAGGCTCGTCCATCAGCATGACCTTGGGAGCGCGGACGATGGCTCTACCGATGGCGACACGCTGTCTCTGGCCGCCGGACAGGGCCTTGGGCTTGCGGTTGAGCAGGTAGTCAATACCCAGGATCTTGGCGGCTTCTTCCACGCGGGCCTTGATCTGATCCTTGGGGACCTTGCGCAGCTTCAGGCCGAACGCCATGTTGTCAAACACGGTCATATGAGGATACAGGGCGTAGTTCTGGAACACCATGGCGATATCGCGATCCTTGGGAGCCACGTCGTTGACCAGCTTATCGCCGATGTACAGTTCGCCCTCGGAAATTTCTTCCAGACCGGCGACCATGCGCAGGGTGGTGGATTTACCGCAGCCAGAGGGGCCGACCAGCACGATGAATTCCTTATCGGCGATCTCCAGGCAGAAGTCGCTCACGGCGGTGACGCCGCCGGAATAGATCTTGTAGATGTGTTTCAGGGACAAACTTGCCATGCAAAAATCCTCCTTTGCGTAATTGCGGAATTTTATTGCCGTTAACCGGCTTTTTTGTAATCCCATTATACGAAAAACATGAAAAAAAAACCAGCTCCAAATCTCACAAACATTGCAGGTTACATTTGTGCATTTGTTGTAACATCAGGCGTGAATGGCACCACATTTGGCACGGCTTGTGCAAAATGACAATGAAGAAGAAAAGTGCTCTGACGGTTTTGCATATTGAGAAAGATTAATTAATGTTTAAACAAGGTAAATATTAGACAAATTTGTGAAGTTTTATTTAAAAAACAGCATAAGTATTGCCTTTTATTTGTCTTTTTTGTATAATGAACGCACTGAGGGGAGAACCTCAAATATTCATGAGGAGGGTTTTCTGTTATGAAGAAAATCATCGCTATGCTGCTGGCCGTCATGATGCTGCTGGCCGCCACCGCCGCTTTCGCCGAGAGCGCCGAAGCTCCCGCTCCCAAGCTGGGCCAGGTCGTTTGCTACGTGCACGGCAACGGCTTTGCCGTGGTCACCGCCGTGGTGCAGGGCGAAGAGATCATCCTTGCCAAGATCGACGAATTCCAGTTCCTGGGCGACCGTGAAGAGCTGGCTGCCGTTGGCGTGCCCGTGAAGGATGGCACTTTCAGCGAGACCAACGCCGAAACCGGCGCCGTCACCGTGCTGGGCTCCAAGCGCGTGAACAGCGACCTGTACAGCCTGAATATGCAGCGCGCCGGCTCCAAGGTTCAGATTGCCGCCAACTATGACGCCATCGAAGCGTTCGTGGTGGGCAAGACCATCGCTCAGCTGGAAGCTGCCGTTGACGTGGAAGGCTTTGCCGACGTTGTGACCGGCGCTACCCTGGCCGATACCCCCAACTATGTGAAGGCCATCATCTCCGCCGCGAAGGCCGCCCATGCCCAGTATGCCGGCTCCCATGCCACCAATACCGGCACCTACACCCTGTGGAACACCACCGGTGAGGATATCGTGGGCATCTACATGACCGACCTGAACAGCGGCTGGCAGAGCGTCAACTACGCCACCGCTCCTCTGCACACCCTGGGCTCTGAAAACGACAACAACCCCTACATCATCACCCGCACTGTGAGCGAGGAAGAAGCCGATACCCATATGCGCATTTGGGCCGAGACCGAAAGCGGCAAGATCATTGAGTTCCCCGGCGAGTCCGAGCATGGCGCCAACAATGGCGGCCTGTCCATCGAGGTGGCCAACATTGAGTTTGCCGATCCCGATACCATCACCGGCGCTACCCAGATCCGCTGGTCCGTTCCCGAAGGCGCCAACCAGTAATTGAAATTTCCTTGGTACTCCGCCGCCGCGCGAAAGCGCGGCGTTTTTTTGTTTTGCGGGCAGAATGCCGTTTTGGAGGGAAGCTGCATGGCGGCTGCCCGGATTTCACCCGAAGTTCACCCTTCCGTTCCCTTTGATAGGGGAAGGGAATATGGTATAGTGTATACATCGCGGAAAGGCACCCGAGGCAGGGTGTCTTTTATCATGAAGGAGGGAAGCCATGGACGGAGAGGATTACGCGGAAAAGAACAGGCAGGTGGAGGAGGCGCTGTTCATGGCGGCCACCGGGCATACCGTGAAGCTGAAAACGCCTTTGAAGATCAAGGAGGAAACCAACCGCCCCGGAGAGGGGAAACAGGTGTTTGAAAGGGTGGTGACCAGGACGGAAGAAAAATATGTGGAGCCGAAGATCACCGCGGCCATGTTTTGGCTGAAATGCCGGATGCCTGAAAAATGGGGGAGCGGGGATAGGGCGCTGGAGGAAACGCAGCGGGAGATGACGCCGGTGCTGGAGACCTACGCCGACATGCTGGAAAACCCCGTTCCCGAGCGGTCGCTGGAGGAGATGGACGATGCCGATCAGCTATTCCCCGCTGAATGAGAAGCAGGCGCGCTATATCAAACAGAGTACGGGCTGCTGGCTGAACGTGGCCGAGGGCGGCAAACGCGCGGGCAAGAACATTGTCAATCTGCTGGCATGGGCGAGCTGCCTGGAAAACCATCCCGACAGCATCCATCTGGCGGCGGGAGTGAGCCTGGGCAGCGCCAAGATGAATATCCTGGACAGCAACGGCTATGGACTGAGATTTCTGTTTGAAGGGCGCTGCCGGATGGGCAGGTATATGAGCAAGGAGGCGCTGTTCATCCGCGTGAAGGGCGGGGAGAAGATCGTCATATTTGCCGGAGGCGGGCGCAGCTGCGACGCGGCGCTGATCAAGGGCAACAGCTTTGGCAGCGCGTATATCACCGAGGTGAACGAATGCCACAGGAGCTTTGTGCAGGAGGCGCTGGACAGGACGCTGGCCAGCCGGGACAGAAAAATCTTTATGGATCTGAACCCCAAGCCGCCCAGGCATTGGTTTTACGCTGAATTTCTGGACAGGCAGGAACAGATGAAAAGGGCCGGGAAAAATCCCGGCTTTCAATATGCCCATTTTACCATTGAGGATAATATGAGCCTGGGGGACGCGCAGCTGCGGGAGCTGCTGCGCACCTATGACAGGCATTCGGTCTGGTACAAGGCCGATATCCTGGGTCTGCGGACGGCGGCCAGCGGGCGCATCTATACCGGATTTTCGGAGAAGTGCCTGCTGACGGCGCAGGAGCGCGGCAACGCGCGATACTGCGCGCTGTCCGTGGGCGTGGACGTGGGCGGCACCGACGCCACGGCGGCCACGCTGTGCGCCTTTACAAGAGGATTTCGGGAAGTGCATCTGCTGGACGGGCTCTATCATAAGCAGGGCATCAGCGACAGGATGAGCGAGGACAGATATGTGAAGCTGATCGCCGACTGGATAGAACGCTGGGCCGGAGAATACGCCATGGGCGGGGAAATCTATGTGGACAGCGCGGCCAAGCTGTTCCGGGCCGGGCTGCGGGACGAAATGGAACGGCGGGGCATAAAGGGGTTTTCGGTGAAGGAATTTGGCAAAGGCGACGGGATCAACGCCCGCATCAGCCTGAACGCCATGCTGCTCAACGCCGGACGGTTCAGGATTGCCGGGCATATGAAGCAGTGGCTTAGGGCTTATGAGGAGGCGGTATGGAACCCGGCGGCCTATGAGCGGGGCGAATGGGAGCGGCTGGACGACGGAAGCTACCCGGTGGACTGTCTGGACAGCGCCGAATACGGCTTTTATCCCTTTGAGCGGTTTTTGCGGTAAAGGAGGAGGACATGATGGACTTTTATACGCCGCGGGAGGCATGGGAAGCGCTGCGGGACCGGCGGCAGGAATATTACGATCAGTACATGGCGGCTTTCAGCGGCGAGCATGGGGCGCTGGCGCGGACGGCGACGCCGGGCTCCTTTTGGAAGCGGGGCGGCAAGGTGAAGCTGCACGTGCCCGCGGCGGCCGATATTGCCGGGACGGCGGCCAGCCTGCTGTTTGGAGAGGAGCCGCGCTATGCGATCTATGACGAATCGCTGGGCGGCACCGAGGAGGGGAGCCAGCAAAGGCTGGACGCCATCGTGGCGGGCACAGGGCTGAACCGCAAGCTGCTGGAGGCGGCGGAGATCGGCGCGGCGGCGGGCGACGTATTCCTGAAGTGCCGGTATGACCGGGAGGGGGCCGATATGCCCATGATCGACGTGGTGGCCGGACCGGACGCCCTGCCTGAATATCGGATGGATCGGCTGGAGTGCATGCACTTTTTTACCGTGCTGCGGGCCAAACGCAAAAGCGGCAAGGTATGGCGCGTGTATGAGAGGTATGAGCCGGGAACCATCCGCACGGCGGTGTTCTGCGGCGACGGTACGGCGCTTGGGACAGAGGAGCCGGACCTGACGGAAGAGCTGGGCCTGGAAGGGGAGACGAAAGTCCCGGAGGGGCTGCTGCTGGCTGCGCATATTGCCAACCTGAAGCCCAGCCGGACCTGGGAAACGGGCGACAAGGGACGCAGCGATTTTGAAGGGCTGAGGGATCTGCTGGACAGCCTGGACGAAATCTATACCAGCTGGCTGCGGGATATCCGCCTGGCCAAGAGCCGGCTGATCGTGCCAGCCGAATTCCTGCGGCGCAACCCTGCCGATCTGTTCCGGGAGGGCAGCTATACCTATGACTTTGACGAGGACGTGGAAACGCTGGTGGCGCTGGATATCGGCGGCGACGGGGTGGAGATGAAGATCACGCCCAGCCAGTTTGGCATCCGTGCGGCTGAGCATGCCCAGACCTATGAAAGCACGCTGCGGGCCATTGTGAGCATGGCGGGCTACAGCCCTCAGACCTTTGGACTGGACATCCGGGGGGATATCCGGAGCGGAACGGCGCTGCGCGTGATGGAGCGCAGGAGCCTGAGCACCAACGCCAAGAAGCAAAGCTATTGGAAGACGCCGCTGGAACGCTTTTTGACGGCGGTGATGAAGCTGGATCGGGCGCTGTACGGCAACGACGCCCTGCATGATGACGACAGCGTGCGGGTGGAATTGCGCGATCCGGCGGCCGGCGATCTGAACGAGACCGCCGGCACCGTCAGCCTGCTGCGAGCGGCCAGGGCGGCGAGCACCGAAACGCTGGTGCGTATGCTGCACAGCGACTGGAGCGAAAAGCAGGTGCAGGAGGAGGCTGAAAGGATCGGCCGGCAGGATTCCGATAAAGAGCGGTAAACACAGCCGCTTTTTATATTGCCCGCCGGCGGGCTTCGCCGGACTTGCACGATGCCGGACGCCCCGGCCTATAAATGCGGATGCAGGAGGAAAAGAATGGATATTGGCATGCTGAAGGAATACCTGGGCGATACGCTCTATGCCCAGGCGGAGGAGAAACTGAGCGCGATCGAGGGGCTGCAGGTCATTGCCGCCCATGACGGCACCTGGCTGCCCAAGGCCCGGCTGGACGAGGAGATCGCAAAGCGCCGGGAGCTGCAGGGCGCGCTGGAGGAAATGGCCGGCAGGGTGAAGGATGGCGAAGCGCTGGAGGCACGGGTGGAGGAATTGACCCGCGAGCTGGAGGACAGCAGAAAGAGCGCACGGATGCGGGAAGCGCTGGCAAAAGCTGGAGCTCGGGACGCGGCGCTGGTTGAACGGCTGCTGAAAGGCGCGGATGAGCCTGAGGAGGAGATCGCCGAGCTGCGGCGCAAGAGCCCCTATCTGTTTTATGAGGCGGCCGGGAGCCGGGCGGGCTTTGGCGGCGGCCGGGAACGGGAGACCGGCGCGCATGCCGATGTGAACGGCGCCATCCGGGCTGCCGCGGGACGATATTGACGGAAAGAAAAGGAGAAAACATATGAGCGCAAAACTGATCGACCGCACCGGAGCGGAGGTGCTGATCCCTGAGGAACGGAGCCGGGAGATACTGGCTGCCGTGCCTGAACAATCCATTGCCATGCGGCTGATGCGGCGCTTGCCGGACATGACCAGCAAGACCCGGAGCATCCCGGTGGCGAGCTCGCTGCCCACGGCGGAATTCATCAACGGTGATACCGGGCTCAAGCCCACCACCGATATGGCCTGGGAAAACGTGAAGCTGACGGCGGAGGAGATCGCGGCCATTGTGGTGATCCCGGAAAACGTGCTGGATGACAGCGATTATGACATCTGGGCCAACGTGCTGCCCCGGATCAACGAGGCTATCGGCGTGGCCTTTGACAAGGCTGTGCTCTTTGGCACCGACAAGCCTGCCAGCTTCCCCAGCGGCATCGTGAACGGCGCTGCCGACGCGGGCAACGCTTTGGCGCTGGACGGCGGCGCGAGCCTGTACCAGCAGCTGTTGGGCGAGGGCGGCCTGGCCGCCCTGGTGGAGGAGGACGGCTTTGTGCCCTCGGCCTACGTGGGCGCTGTTTCCATGCGAAGCAAGCTGCGCGGCACGGTGGACGGCAACGGCCTGCCCATCTTTGGGCGCGCGCCTTACCGTGAAGGCATGTTTGGCCGGGCGGCCTATGAGCTGGACGGCGCGGACATCTATTTCCCCGGCAGCGGCGTGATGGACGCCCAGCGAGCGCTTTTGATCGGAGGCGACTGGAGCCAGGCCGTATGGGCCATGCGCACCGATATCACCACCAAGCTGCTCACCGAGGCCGTGATCAGCGACGCCACGGGCAAGGTGCTGATCAACCTGGCCCAGCAGGACGCCGTGGCGCTGCGCGTGGTGTTCCGCGCGGGATGGGCGCTGGCCAACCCGATCAACCGCGTGAACGAAAGCAAGGCCTCGCGCTATCCCTTCGCGGTGCTCACGCCCGCGGAATGAAGAATGGCGGGTGAGGAGCGCCGCGCTCCTCACCCGCTCCGTGGGAGGAAAGGATGAACGATTACCATATGGACGTGGGCCAGCCGGATGACGGCAGAATGGACGCGGTACGGCAGCGGCTGTACGCCTATTGCTTTCCTAATGTGCCCAGGACGGCGGAGGAGCAGAGCGCCTTTGAGGAGGCCGCGCTTTTGCAGTATGTCCATGAGGAGACCCAAAGAAGCCTCCGGGGCGATTTGCCCGAGAGCATGGAGGGCTTCAGGATCGGGGATTTTCAGATGACCTTTGCTCAGGGCATGAGCACTGGGCGACTGACGGCCCGGACGGTTTGCCCGGCAGCCTATGGCGCGCTGCTGCGCCATGGCCTTTTGTATCGCGGTGCGGAGGGGAGATGAGCTGATGCTGATCGATTTTCTGCTGCGGCAGCGCTGCACTGTACTGCCCTGGCTGGGCATGGAGGACGGCCGGGACGTGTATGGCGAAGCACAGGATCGCGCCTGCCGACTTCAGGAGCGGCGCAGGCTGGAAAACGGGCCGGGCGGCGATGGGGTGAGCGACGTGGCGGAGGCCAATGCGCTGATGTTCTGCACGGGCGATGCGATTGCCGAAAGGAGCCGGGTGGAGTGCGAGGGCAAACGGTATATTGTGCTTGCGTGCAGGAAAGTCCACGGCTTTGGACAGGAGCACCTGGAGGTGACGCTGCAGTGAGCGGTTTTGGATACAGGCTTGACAGGGCCGGAGCCATGAGGCGCGTCCGGGCGGGGATCCAGCGGGGAATGGGCCTGGCGCTGGAAGCGCTGGCGAGGGCGTCAACGGACCAGGCGCCGAAGGAAACGGGCGGTCTGACAGACTCCTGCGGCGTGCGGGAGGAGGGACTTGGCGGCGCTGTGGACTACAGCGTGTCCTACGCCGCCGTTCAGCATGAAAACACCGCGCTGCGCCATAAGAACGGAGGCAAAGGAAAATACCTGAGCGATCCGGCGGCTGATCCGGCGGTGCACGGGATGATGCTCGAAGCGCTGGCGGCGGGCTGCCGGGAGGAAATGAGGTGATGGGTTGAACCTGCTGCGGGAAATGGCTGAGCATATTGAGTTCTGCGGTTTTGGGAGGATGGACAGGGATATCTTCTGGGGACGCATGCCCGACAGCCCCGACGCGTGCGTATGCCTGTTTTCATCCGACAGCGCGCTGCCGGGGGAGGAGAGCGGAGCCAGGCTTCGCCTGGTGAACCGGGCAGCTTCCCCCGGGGAGGCCTATGAGCGGGCCTGCGGGCTGGCGGCGGCGCTGGACGGCTTTGACGGCTTTTTGGCGGGAGACGGCAGAATGGCCCGGATCGACGTGACGGCGGCAGCGTCCGGCATGGGCGCGGATGGAAAAAAGCGAGAGCTGTATAGGACCGAGCTCCGCGTGCGTTACTGCGGAGAATAATAGGAGGCTGCAATGGCGAAAGGCAGAAAAAACGGCTGCCCCACCAACATCCGGGATTGGCAGATATCCATCCTGGACGGAGCGGCGGGCAGCGAAAACTGGGTGCGCATCCGCGGACTGAAAACCATGACGCGGAGCGTTGAAAGCGAAACAGCGGATGGAAGTGCTGGGACCGATCTGTGGGAGGAACCCTATGTGACCAAGCGATCGGCGATGCTCAAGCTGAGCGGGAAGGCGATGGGATGCATGGTCACAGGCGAAGCCGATCCCGGCCAGGCGCTGCTGGACAGCTATGCGGAGCAGGCAGGCTGCATGGCCGACGCCACGATCAGATTTGTGGATCCCTACTGCCACGCGATGGTGGCTGATTTTGTGGTGACAGCGGCCGAGAAAGAGGCCGATGACACCGAAAACGGGGTATCCTGGGAGCTTCGCCAGGTGGGCGAGGCCGAGGTGCTGCCCTATATCCCGGTGCATGCCATTGTGATGGAGAAGAGCGAAATGGCGCTGCGCGTGGGCGAAAGCGCGGAGGCGCGGTTTGCCTTTGCGCCGCAGAACGCCAGCAATAAGCGCTTCCGGGTGCAGGTGGATGGCAAGCGGATAGCCGCGGTATCTGATACTAATCCTCAACTAAAGCACTGAATAATCCAATCACGACCAGTAATGCTTTTAACCATATCATTGGTCAGTTGACAGATCGTGTCACATAATCGGTCAACAACATCTGCCAGAGAATGGAATATCTCATTTC
>JAFUDW010000206.1 GCA_017464225.1 Clostridia bacterium
ATTACCTGATCTATAAGCATAAAAACAAATAACTGATACGGGAATGAAAACGCAAAATTACAAACAAAAAACTATTGACAAACGCAATCGCTTTTGGTATAATGCTTTATGCAGTGTTGAGCTGCACGGCAGTGGGGACTGGTGTAACGGCAGCACCTACGACTCTGACTCGTATTGTCAAGGTTCAAATCCTTGTTCCCCAGCCATTCGCCTCCGTTGTGTAGTGGCCTAGCACGCGGCCCTCTCAAGGCTGAAACACCGGTTCGAATCCGGTCGGAGGTGCCAAGAACGCTTGAATGTTTCAAGCGTTTATTTTTAATATTCCTGTAAAAAAGCCGCCCTCCGGCGCAGTCGGAGAGCGGTTGCTTATATATGAAGTTTTATTGCGCTTCCGTCAGCACGATCATATTGGGCAGAACCACGCGCTGGTTAAGCACCATATCCAGGCCCAGGTATTCCTTGATCTGATCCAGCACCTGGCTGACATGCTGATCAGCTCGCTCCACCAGGCTGTCCTCGGGCTCATTTTCCCGATCCTCCCGCTGGCAGGCGATCAGGCGGATCTGGCGAGGCGTAAGCGCGGCCACCTGGTAATAAATATCCTCATAATACCGGCCAAAGAAATTGTTGCGCAGCGCCTTTTCCAGGCGTTCACTGCCATAATGCCACTGAAAATTAAGATAAACCTCACCCTGGGGCATATCAAATTCATAAAGCACACAGGGGCGAGTCAGCGACAGATGGGACCGCAGCATCTGCATCCTGCCGCGCAGCTCCTTTTCCCCGGAGATTTCCCCCGCAAGCAAATTGTGCATCAACTCATCGCGCAGCATGGACATGACGGTTTTCTCGTCAATGACCTCATCCGAGGAATCCTCATGCAGGCGATCCAGCACCCGGCGCATATCATTCAGGATGCGCATTTGGGCTTCCACACTGCGGCGGATCTCAAAAATAGGCAGGCTGGGACGAACGTTGTTCAGGTAATTGCTCAGGCGGCGGGCTTCATCGCTGCTGAGCATATAGGCTATACAGTCCACCCGCTGGGTTTCCATACTCTGGATCGCTTCCTCTGCGGTACCCACCACCATGGGCTGCCGAAAATTAAGACTGGCCCAATCCACGCTGGCATTGAGCTTATCCAGCACATCGGGTTCGTTGGTCGCAATCAAAAGCCGGTACATGCTTGATCCTCCATGACAGAGTTTAGTGCACTACACATTATACATCAAATCTTTTTTTTTGCAATCGTTTTGCTATTTTTTGCTTTTTGAGTGGTCATATTTTGCGCTCTTAACGCATATTGTGACGCGAGGTGATCATGATGGCAAAGACAAGCGCAGCCCAGGAAGCTCCTGCCCGGCCGCATACCCTGACGCTCAACAGCCGCAAAGCCCTCAGCCTGACCGGCGTGAAGGATGTATCCTCCTTTGATGAAAAGCAGCTGATCCTGCATACGGAGGGCGGGCCGCTGATCATTGACGGCGATGGGCTGCATGTGACGGCCCTGCTGCTGGATGAAGGCCGCGTATCCATTGAAGGGCAGATAAACGCCATGACCTACAGCGGACGCAATGCCGCGCGCAAGGGTTTTGGCGGCCTGTTCCGCTGATGCCGCTGCGGGAAACAGCCTTTCAGGGCTACACATTTCTTGCGCTGCTTTACGCGGGCGCTGCCATCGGCTTTTTCTATGATTTGGCGCTGCCTGCGCTCAACAGCGCCTCCTGGCTGGCCCATCTATTGGCCGATCTTCTGCTGTGCGCGTCAGGGGCGGCGCTGGTGCTTGCCGCGCTGTTTTATACCGATTGCGGCAGTCTGCGGCTGTATATGGCGGTGGCTTTGCTGTGCGGAGCGCTGATCTACAGGCTGGGCATCCGCAGGCTCTTTGCCGCCGTAATAAAATTACTGCGCCGCAACAGGAATTCAGCAGGAAACAGCGAATAACTACAGAGGAAAAGTTTTTCTTTGGAGGTAAACCATGCCATCCCGTGTTCCCGGCAGCGCGCTGGAGCGCCTGCTTTCGCTGCGCGTGCGCCCGTTGGCGCTGGTGTGCGCGCTTTTTGTGGTGATTTCCCTGGGAATCATGACCATTAACGCCGTCTATGATTCCACCGCTGCCATGCAAAGCAGGCTCACCGACCTGCGCATCGAACGCGACCAACGATACAAGGAATACAAAAAGCTGGAAAACGAGCTTGAAATTGTGGAAACAGACGATTATATCATGGCCAAGGCACGGCAGATTTACGGCTATATGATGCCGGGAGAGCTGCTCTTTGTAATCAAAAATCCTGAGGCGCTGTATGGCGAAACCCAAGAGGCAGTGCAGATGGCTGTGGTGGAGGCGCTGGAATGAGCCGGAAAGCTGTAATTGTGATCGGCTCCAATTCCACCCGATGTATCTCCGCCGATCCCCTTGATCCAGGCATTCCGGCCATACGCAGGCGTGTGGAAACACGCCTGTTTTTGCATTTGCGGGATGGATGCCTTGCGGATGAAGATATTGCCGCAACGGTATCCGGCATCCGCGGGCTGATGGACCAAGCCGGCGCGGATATGCTTGGCATATACGCCACCAGCGCCGTACGGGACGCCCGCAATGCCGCCCAGCTTTCCCAGGCCATTGAGGAAATCTGCGGCATTCCCCTGACCGTGCTCAGCGGCGAAGAAGAGGCGGCCGCTTCCTTTTATGGCGCGGCGGGAGACAAGCCTGCCGGTATGATCGATATTGGCGGCGGCTCCACAGAGATTGCCATTGGCTGCGGCATGCGCATACAAGGCGCCGTTTCACTGCAGTTGGGGGCCTCCCGGCTGTTTGCCCGTCAGCCCATCAACAGCGTCCAGGATGTGGCTCCGGCGATGACCGCGGCATCGGATGCCTGCAAGCATATTCCCGCGCTTCTGGCCGCTCATGACGGGATCAATCTTTTCTATTCCGTGGGCGGCACCGGTACGGCCTGCGCCTGCCTGCTGCAGGGCCTTTCCCGTAAACAAGCCCGGATTGAAGGCTGCACGCTGCACAGGAACGATATATATGACCGGCTCATGGCCATTGCGGCCCTTCCCCGGGAGCAGCGCGCGCTGATTCCAGGCTTTCCCCCTTCCAGGACCGATATTCTGCCCACCGGCATGGCCATTCTGGCCGCCGTCATGGACAGGCTTGGCCTGGAAACTGTCACCGTAACCGAGCGAACCAACGGCGACGGGCTGTTGCGTGCCTCCGCAATGCAAAAATGCCCTTGAACTCTTTGAAATTTTTCAGTATAATAAGGGACGCAAAACACAAGATTGGAGTGCAAAACGCTATGAAGAAAAAATCGCTTTTTATTTTGCTTTTAACCGCCGTGCTGATGCTCAGCGGCTGCTCCTCCCTGGTGCTGCGGGACTCCGCCGTGGACGCCGCGCAGACCATCCTGTCGGTCAACGGCGAGCACATTACCAAGCAGCGCTTTGCAAACCTTTATAATTATAATCTGTACAACGAGCAGCAGTATGCCCAGATGATGGCGCAGTTTGGCCTGTCTGACGGTTCGGTGGATACCGCCGCCGTTCTGCAGTCCACCGCAGAAAGCTTCGTCAACACCCTCAGCACCCAGCAGAAGGCTGCCGAGCTGGGCCTGGATCAGTTTTCCGACGCCGAATCCGCCGATATGGACGCCGAAGCCCAGGCGCAATATGAGGAAGACCTGCAAAGCGTAAAGGAGATCTATTTTGCCGACAGCGAGCCCACCGATGAAGAACTGGCCGCCGTCGCTTCCAACCAGGGCGTAACGCTGAGCAGCACCCGCAATTCCGTTGAACTGAGCCGCATCAACGACCGGCTGAAGGAATACGCCGCGCAGGATGTGACTGTAGACGACGCCATGCTGCAGGCGGCCCTGGATAAAAAGATTGAAAGCCTGAAAAGCCGCTTTGAAACCAACGCCAACGCTTTGAATACCGCCGTCAACGCAGGCGATGTGCTTTACTACACGCCAGCGGGCTATCGTACAATCCGTGTGATCGATTCCGCGGAGGATACAGCCGAAGCCGATTTGCAGGCGCTGGCCGGGCGCATTGCCCAGGGTGAGGCGCTGGACAGCCTGGGTGTTGAGGTTACGCAGTATACTGTCCGCGAAGGCACCACCGCTCCCAACCCTGACCTGGTGACCGCCGCCATGGCGCTGACTGAAAAGGGCAGCGTGACCGAAGTGATCCAGACCACCACCGGCTATGCCATCGCCGAATACACCGACGATGTGGCTGAAAATACCATGACGCTGGCTGACGCCCGCGGCAGCCTGTATGACGAAACGCTGGAAAACGCCCGCAATGACGCCTATACCGCCGCCATGAACGAATGGATCAATGCCGCTGATATCCAGCTTTACCTGGACAGGCTCAACTAAGATCGTTTTCAATTTCCGGCCGGATGCCGCCTGCAGGCGTCCGGCTTGTTTTTTGCGTTATAATCGGGTATAATGGGGAAGCTAAAGGGAGGTGAGCTCATGCGTTATCTGCGGCGCCTGGTCTGGTATATCGCGTCCAGGCTGTTCATTCTGCTGATCTTGCTGGGCGTGCTGACCGTCACGTTCTACTACGCCATGAACGCCACCAACATTTACGTAATCATCAAGGACGGCATGGCCCGGCGGGCCCAGGTGGTCATGATGGACGAGCCCATTTCCTCCCTGAATCAGTATTTTACCGCGGCATGGATTGAGCGGGACGAGCTGCTGCAAAGCGCAGTGAATGGAAACGGCCCTTACCAAAACGTAAGCGTAACCGGCTTTGACCATCGCATATCGCTGAAGCGGGTATGGTGCTGGCCCTGGGAGGACAGCGCCACCGCCACGGTAACCGAGCGCATTCCCTCCATTGACGGCAAATCCGCCAGCGGCAGCGTGCCTGCCTGGCCGGCGGGAACCTATACCATGATCCTGACTCGGGAAAGCGGGAACTGGAAAATACGGAATATGACAGCAGCGGAGCAAAACACCCCATGACGACGCCCATCCTTGCCCTTGCC
>JAFUDW010000207.1 GCA_017464225.1 Clostridia bacterium
CGGCCTGACTGACGATGAAGTATATGAAATCGTCAAGGCCGTTTGGGAAAATCGTGATGAATGGGCGGGCGTCAGCAAGTCTGTTGAAACCCAGGTCACCCTGGACAGCGTGCTGGAAGGCATTGCCATCCCCATGCATCCCGGCGCCATCCGCTACTTCGAGGAGATCGGCGTTGAAATTCCTGAAAACCTGAAATAAGCTCAATCTTCCGACCGCCGGAAAGCGTCCGGATTTACCAAGAATCCTTTCCGGCAGTCTTTTTGTACCCAAAATCACATGAAGGAAGGAGGTTTTATCATGCAAGCGAGGGCAGCAAAACCGGAAAAGACCGGCTTTGCAAAGATCCTCAACTGAATGGTGGTTGGGCTATGCATCTTGGTATCCCTGTTCCACATCTTTGCGGCTGTGAGCGCATCCATTTCGGTGGTGCAGCAGCGCGTCATCCACGTGATGGCCATCCTGCTGGTGTACTTCCCGGGGAATATGGATAAGCTGATCAAAAAGTCTGGCTGGCACACCATCGTCCATGGCGTGTTTTCCTGCTCGGCGAGCTGCTCAACTCCTTCGGCGCGGGTCAATTCTTCGTCGACATTGCCTTCGCCCTTACCGGCCGCATGAAAGGCGGCCCTGCTGCTGGTGCCGTCGCTGACCTGGGGCGACATCGCGGGCCTTGCCGTCAGCGCCGTGATCTACCTGTACTGTTTCCTTGGCAAAAAACAAACCAAACTTGCTTGAAAGGATGAAACAAACCATGAAAAAAATCAGCTTTCTTCTTCTGCTTGCTTTGACCCTTTCGCTTGTTGCCTTCGCCCATGCCGATATCGCCTGGAACAGCTTTCCGCCTATTGAAGAGGTGACGGCTCACAATGCCGTAAACGATATCTATGGCCCCAATACAACCGAAGGCTATCTGAAAAACAAATTCCTGGGATACTATACTGATTCGCTCGCTGCAGGTGAGTTTAGCACTGAGATTTTCTTCTATACGCCTGAAAATTGCCTGATCGGCAGTCCCGCTGCGCTGGTGCTGTTGGATGACGGTCAATCTGTTGAAGAGTTCCTGGCGGATACGGCTTGGACGGATTTTGCAGAGTTGAACGCATCGGCGCTGCTGATCGTGAAGGCGCCCGAAACCGGATGGAATGATGATACGCTGGTATTGGTGGCCGAAGCCGCTGCACGTATCACCCCTGCCGTAAACTCCTTCCAGCCTGAACTGACCAAGGTGTTCAATTACTATTCCAACGCTGTGCGCACATTGGTTGGCGTTGGCAGCGGTGCAACGGAAGCTATGAACTATCTGCTGGACGACGCCAACACCTCCGGATTCGGGTCGGCCTTGCTGATCAATCCCAAGGATTATGTGTATGAAGCTGACCGCGCTACCTCCACCTATGGCTGCGCCATTACCCTGATCACTGCCGATGAAACGGCGGATGAATCGGCGTTTGTGGAGTTTTTCGCAAACAACACCCCGGATTTCGCCCCTGTTGTTCTGGGGCAGGATGACGCCATCCCCTTTGAACGTGTGACAGCTTTCCGCCGTAACGGAAAAGGTCTGCAGGCTTTCCTGCCAATTCGGGATAAGGACGCCGCCGACTATTGCGGTCTGTCCCGTGAAACCGTGATTTCTAACGGTATCCTGCGTTATTATATGCTGTATGTGCCCGCTTCTGTCCGTGAAAGTGAGGAAAAGGTACCTGTTGTTATCGCCTGTCATGGCAAGACTGCCATTTTCAGCGACTATGTATATTCCAGCGGTTGGATGAACATTGCCAACAGTGAAAACATCATTGTCGCTTTCCCCATCGCTTCTCCCGATATCAACGTTGCTGTCACCGGTGTTTACACCTCTTGCGCCTGGGGCCGCTGGGATGATACCGATTTCCTGCAAACCGCGCTGGTGAATGAACTATTGGCCAGTGAAAAAGCCGATCCCTCTCGCATTTATGTATATGGTCATTCCAGCGGCTGCTGCATGTCTATTGGTCAGGCGGTCAGCTCCGGCGCAAATGGAAATCCCTTTGCTGCGGTCAGTGGTACCGGCGGTTGGCTGGGCTTCTGGGAGCCTCTGGGTTTTGCCACGGAGGAAACCTCTTATGACGTGGATGGAACGCCCTTTACGCCCAGGGATGATGACGGCGATGGCGTGTATAACACCTATGAAAAGAATCCGCGCTTTGATGCCGCCCTTGCTGTTCCCACACAAATTCAGTATGGCGTCAACGATCATGTGATGCATTGGGCGCAGCTCAAGCCCGAGGGCGGCATGGTAGCCGCCGGACCGGCGCTGGATAATCCTGGCATCAAAAGGATGTTCAATTTCTATAACGGACACTACGCGATTGCCGACAGCCTGCGCGCCATGCTGGACAGCGCCGCTATCTACAAGGAAGATATCTTCAGCAATTATATCTACAGCAATGCCGAGGGCACGCCCATGTTCTGGTATCAGGTGGTGGACGGACTGGGCCATGTGCAGAATGAACAGGAAGCCCGGGAAGCGCTTCGTTTCTTCTTGAGCTATGCACGCAATGAGGATGGCACCATCGTCTATACCGGTGAAATCAGCGAATCTCAGAATACTGATGGCCTGTTCGACATCGAGAAAGTATACATCAAGTGATGATTTGAAAGAGGAAAATCTTGTATTACTTCGTTCATCCCACCACTTTGTTGGAAGACGTTGTGAAGGTTCCCGGCTCCAAGTCCCAGACCGCCTGCGGCGGATGTTGCTTGGTATCGTAAACAGGTAACTTCTTGCAGTTGATTGTAATGGGGTTGGCGCAAAGAGCGCATCGGAAATACGCCGCAACGCAAAAAACGTCTGGATTCGAGCAAGCTCGATCCAGCCGTTTTGCTTATGCGGCTATGACGCTGTCGCGTCATTGACGTCGGCAAGCCGCCGTCATTTCCGGTGCGGGTGACGTATCGATATTTCACGATCACACAACTCAGTCTGAGGTAGGCACGCGCAGCGTGCCGAGGATTGCGCAGCAATCCCGAAAAAGGCGAGGGACGGCAGATGGAGCTTGCTCCAATCTGACGGCACTGGCCTTTTTCTTTGGCTCTTCACGGAAAGTTAGGGGATTGTTTATAAGACATAGCATGCGTAGCTTGCATGCGTGGCAGAAATCCCTTCACTGCAAGAACTTCGCGGCACAG
>JAFUDW010000017.1 GCA_017464225.1 Clostridia bacterium
ACGCCGCCAGCGTTCGTCCTGAGCCAGGATCAAACTCTTGTGTTTAATCCTTAACTTGGTTTATCTGGTGTCGACGCCTCTCGACGCCTACCGCGATCCAAGCTAAAACTCATTTCAGAATTAACTGTCGTTTTTCGCTTCCATTTTCCTGTATCGTTTTCAAGGTCCCCTCACAACTCAAGATACTTGGCTTTTCTGGTCGCTCTCGCTCCCATTTTCGCCCGCTCTCCTGAGCGCTCAATTAATATACCACACCTCTACCCCTCTTGTCAACACCTTTTTTGAAGATTTTTTCGATTTTTTTGATAAAAATTTAAAAATACGGACATTACATTTCTTCGTTAATTAGATTGTTCGGATTTTTTCCCAGATATTGTGTTTCTGCCCATCCTTCGCCACAAGTGCGCCAGAAAATCGCTTGAAATCCGAACGGAAAAATTTGAACTTTTTTTCAAAAGAAGGGCGAAAATGAGATCGGAACAGGTTTTTTTGAATGAAAACTTTTCTTTTGCCGCTTTTCGCCAGGCCCTTGGATCAAAAACGCAAGCGCTTGCTTTTTAATAGAAAGAATGCTATAATGTTTCACGATCGCAATGAACGGGAACATGCCTTTGCGGTGTTTCAAGAGAGCCGTTGGCCGGTGTGAAACGGCAGCACGCAGGGATAATCCGCCCGGGAGCGCGCGGCGAGGAGCCGCGGGGGCCGCGCCCCATACAGCGCGCACGAGCGGTACGGCCGATTTGCCGTACAAGCTGGGTGGCAACGCGGAATCCTTCCGTCCCAGAGTTGGGGCAGGAGGTTTTTCTATATTTAAAGCAAATTACATGAAAGGAAGATATCCCATGATTGACATTAATCTAATCCGGAACAATCCCGATCTGGTGCGGGAGAACATCAAAAAGAAGTTTCAGGATGCCAAGCTGCCGCTGGTGAACGAGGTGATTGACCTGGACAAGAAGAACCGGGAGGCCATTCAGCGGGCTGATTACCTGCGGTCCCAGCGCAACGCTATCTCCAAGCAGATTGGCATGCTGATGGGCCAGGGAAAAAAGGATGAGGCCGAAGCCGCCAAGCAGCAGGTAAAGGACATGCAGGATGAGCTGGCCGCCATTGAGCAGAAGGAAACCGAATACGCCGAGGAAATCAAAAAGCGCATGATGGTGATCCCGCAGATCATAGACAGCTCCGTGCCTGTGGGCCGCGACGACAGCCAGAACGTGGAAAACGAGCGCTTTGGCGAGCCCGTGGTTCCGGAATGGGAGATCCCCTACCATGTGGATATTATGGAACGGCTGAACGGCATTGATCTGGACGCCGCCCGCCGCACCAGCGGCAATGGTTTCTACTATTTAAAGGGCGATATCGCGCGCCTGCACAGCGCCATCCTGTCCTATGCCCGTGATTTTATGATTGACCGGGGCTTTACCTATTATGTGCCGCCCTTCATGATCCGCAGCAGCGTGGTGAACGGCGTCATGAGCTTTTCCGAAATGGAAAACATGATGTACAAGATTGAGGGCGAGGACCTGTACCTGATTGGCACCAGCGAGCACAGCATGATTGGCAAGTTCATCGATCAGATTCTGGATGAGGGCGATCTGCCCCAGACGCTGACCAGCTATTCTCCCTGCTTCCGCAAGGAGGTGGGCGCTCACGGCATTGAGGAGCGCGGCGTATACCGCATCCATCAGTTTGAAAAGCAGGAGATGATCGTGGTCTGCAAGCCCGAGGACAGCATGATATGGTATGACAAGCTGTGGCAGAACACGGTGGATTTCTTCCGCAGCATGGATATCCCGGTGCGCACGCTGGAATGCTGCTCCGGCGATCTGGCCGACCTGAAGGTGAAGAGCTGCGATGTGGAGGCCTGGAGCCCCCGGCAGCAGAAATATTTTGAAGTGGGCAGCTGCTCCAATCTGGGCGATGCCCAGGCCCGCCGTCTGGGCATCCGCGTAAAGGGCGCCGACGGCAAAAAGTACCTGCCACATACCCTGAACAACACCGTGGTGGCCCCGCCGCGCATGCTGATTGCCTTCCTGGAAAATAACCTGCAGGCCGATGGCAGCATCCGCATTCCCGAACCGCTGCGGTGCTATATGGGCGGAAAAGACGCCATCCGGTGAGGAAGAAAACGTTAAACTGCCCCTCAAAGAATGGACCCATGCTTTGAAAAGGCGGAAACACACATATTCCCTTCATCTTTTTCATATTATAATATAATAGAAAACCAAAGGAGACTGAAATGGGCAAGTATTTTGGTACAGACGGATTCAGGGGAGAGGCCAACAAGGACCTGACCGCCATGCACGCCTTTAAGCTGGGCCGGTTCCTGGGCAGCTACTACAGCAGCGCCGCCCGCCGGGCCCGCGTGGTCATCGGCAAGGATACCCGCGCCAGCTGCTACATGCTGGAATACGCGCTGTGCGCGGGGCTGACCAGCGCCGGGGCTGACGCGTACCTGCTGCATGTGACCACCACGCCCAGCGTCAGCTATGTGGCCCGCACCGAGGGCTTTGACTGCGGCGCCATGATCAGCGCCAGCCACAATCCCTATTGGGATAACGGCATCAAGCTGCTCAACAGCAGCGGCGAAAAAATGGAAGACAGCGTGATCGCCAAAGCCGAAGCCTTCCTGGACGCTGAGGATACCGCGCCCTATGCCCAGCGCGAGCATATCGGCCGCGTGATCGATCATGCCGCCGGGCGCAACCGCTACATCGGCTATCTGATCAGCCTGGCCACCCACAGCTACAAGGGCGTCAAAGTGGGCCTGGACTGCTCCAACGGCAGCACCTGGTAGCTGGGGGAAGCGGTATTTAAAGCGCTGGGCGCCG
>JAFUDW010000208.1 GCA_017464225.1 Clostridia bacterium
ATGACCGATGGTGCCAATGTTTACGTGAGGCTTGTTGCGCTCAAACTTTTGCTTAGCCATTGGAATCTCCTCCTCCGATGTTCAAGAACACTATTGCTGCCGGTGCTTGTCCGGCGAATGGAGCGGGTGATGGGAATCGAACCCACGTGGTCAGCTTGGGAAGCTGAAGTTCTGCCATTGAACTACACCCGCGCATGCGTTTGGCAACTTGCTCAAACGCATTTATTTTACCTGTTAATGAAAAAAATGTCAACCATCAATTCCGATATTTCACAAAGAATGTGTTTTTTCACAATTCTTCGTTGCGTTTTTCTTCCAGGTAATGCGTCAATTTGCGCTTCACGCGCTGCAGCGCATTATCGATGGACTTCACGTGACGATTCAGCATCACAGCGATTTCCTGATAGCTTTTGCCGTCCAGAAAAGCGTCCAGCACCTGCTGTTCCAGATCGGAAAGCACGGTGCCGATCTGATCCTGTATATGCGATACGTCCTCCTGCCCGATGAATAATTCCTCCGGGTTGGTAACCCGTCCTTCAATCACATCCAGCAGCGTGCGGTCTGATTCTTCTCCGTAAAGCGGCTTATTCAGCGATACGTAGCTGTTGAGCGGCACGTGCTTCTGCCGCGTAGCCGTTTTAATGGCTGTAATGATTTGCCGCTTGACGCAAAGCTCGGCAAAGGCTCGAAAAGAAGATTGCTTATCGGGCTTATAATCCCGGATGGATTTATAAAGCCCGATCATCCCTTCCTGCACGATATCCTCATGATCCGCGCCTACAAGGAAATAACTGCGCGCTCTTGCCCGGACAAAATTTTTATATTTGTCCAGCAAATATTCCAGCGCGTCGCCGTCACCCTGCTGCGCCAGCATGGCCACGTCATCATCGCTCATCTGAAGATATTCGGTATAGCGCTCCTCAAAGGATTCTGACATTGAACGCTCCTTCATTCAAAGGCTCATTCGCGCGACGCCGACGCCGCGTAGAGCAATATCCCGGCTGCAACAGAGGCGTTCAGCGATTCCATGGCCGAATTCCGCATGGGGATCGACACAACCCGGTCGCACTGTTCCAGCACCAAGCGGCTGATACCATCTCCCTCAGATCCGATCACCAGGGCGCAGGGGCCAGAGAAGTCCACCTGTCGAAAGCTTTCCCCCTCCGCGTCTGCGCCGTAAAGCCAAATGCCGCGTGATTTCAGCTTCTTGATCTCATTTGTCAGGTTGGTAACGCGCGCCACCTTGATATGCTCGATGCCGCCTGCGGAAGCCTTTACCGCCGCGGGCGTCAGCCCAACCGCGCGGCGTTCGGGAACGATCACGCCGTGAGCGCCGACAGCCGCAGCGGTTCTGATCACCGCCCCAAGGTTATGTGGATCGGTAACACCGTCCAGAATGATCAGGAAAGGATCTTCGTTTCTTTCCTCAGCCAGCGATAGCATATCGTCCACGTCGGCATACTGATAGGCGGATGCAAACGCGATCATGCCCTGATGGTTTTTCGCCAATTCATCCAATCGGTTGCGCTCCACCATCTGTACCGGCACCCGCGCCTCACGGGCCATAGCCACGATCTGCTGAGCGGTTCCGGACAGATCGCCCTTCGCCACAAGCAGTCTCTCAATATCTCTGCCCGATTTCAACGCTTCCCGAATGGGATTGCGTCCTGTCAGCAGGTTTTCCGTCGGCTCTTCTTCTTGATACGCTACAGGCTTGGATGGAGGCAGCGGACGGTGCTCCGGCATGGGAGCGGGCCTCGTACCGTAATGATGTGCTTTGTTTCGGTCTCCGTAAGGTTTTTCTCCGCGGCCTTCACTATGGTAATTGTTTCCATGGTAGCCGCCGCGTTCATCCTTTCGATATCCGTCCATGGGCTGCTGTTTTCCGCGTCCCTTAAAGCCGCGATACTCACGGCCTTCGTCCGGCTTTCTGGCGTCTTCCCGCAGGTGATCCTGCCGCGTCATGCGCTTCTTTTTATAATCGTCAAAATACGCCATCGTATTCCTCTTTTCCGTTCAGATCAAAGATTTTTATTTTTTTCGCGAACCTCGGACGCTTTTCCGCAGGATTTTACGCCTTCAGGACATGTGCCCCGCACGCAGCCGGGACCGGCGTTTGCAAACAGAACGGGAGCCGCCTGCCGACAAAGCCTGAGCATTTCCTCAGCCAAAGCGCGAATCTCCCACTGCGCGCGATTGCAGCAGCGAAGCTCAAAAAAGTGCATCAGCTCTCTGGCGTTCATTGTGACGATCAGCCTTGTTTCACACGCGTTTGGCAGGACGAAGCGCGCGTCCTCATTGCTGCTTTCCCCTTTGGCGCCTAATTCCTGCTGCCATTGGGTATACCAAGCATGCATCTGCGCCATCTGCGCTTCATATCGGGCGACGGCATCCTCTCCCAACGCTTTGATGGCCGGTGGAACGATGTAAGAAAAGCTTTCTGCCAGCGATACATAGCGCTGGCTTTGAACGCTGAAGGATGCGATCCTGTGCCGCGTCAGCTGCGCCAGTAATACCCGGCTGATCCCCTCCACCGCAAACGTGAAGGACGCATGCTCCAGCACGGACAAATGGCCGGATTCCATTATGCGTTCAAGGAAAACGCTCTGATCCTGGGCGGAAACTTTATCCCGCAGCGCGGCCACATCAGCCTTGGCATAGCAAAGCTTGGCGCCCAGCGCGCAAACCTGCTCAGGCAGCGGCGTATGAGCGATCAATTCCACATGTAATTGTTTTTCAGGCATATATCCAGTTTACTCCTTGATAATGCTCAGCCGGAACAGCATCTGCGCGCGCAGCATCTGTCCGGTCAGGTAGAGATATCCCATCAACGCTTCAAAACCGGTGGCCGCCATATATTCTTCCCGCGATGCGGCCTGTGGTATGCTGTGTCCCGGATGTGAATTCCTTGCGCGCTGCACGATCTGTCGCTCATCCTCCTCTAAAAGGTGGAAAACGCGGCTCAGCTGTTCAGCTTGCGCCCGGGCGTTGACCACTGCGGACGCGCTCTTGTGCATATCCCGAATCGGCAAATCGGAAAACATCATATCGGTACGGATCATAAGATCGCATACCGTATCGCCGACATAGGCCAGCCGCAGCGCGGAAAGCCTTCCGGCCTGCTGTTTGGACATGAGCGGCGTCATTTTACTTCTGCGCGGTTTTGCTGTAGGCCGATGGGCTCATGCCCACAATGTTTTTAAAGGTCTTGGAGAAGTGATAGGGATCGCTCATGCCCACTTCCACGCCGGCCTGCCGAACAGTAGAGCCGTTTTTAAGCAGTGTCTTGGCTCTTTCCATCTTGCAGAACAGCTGATAGCTCTGTGGCGGCATGCCCACCTCGGAAACAAAGCGTTTGCGGAAGGTTTCCACCGGCATGCGGCTGATAGCAGCCATCTCCGCCAGAGAAAAGCTGTCGCGATACTGATTTTTGCGCATGGCGTCCACCACGCGGGCGATTTCATGGGAAAGCACTGCGTCCATGGCCACGGGCTGTCCGGAATGGGAAGCCAACATAGCCCAAAGGAGCTGCTGCAGCTGCGCGCTGGAAGCGTCCTGCGCGGCTGAAATGCGCACGACCGCCTGCACGATATGGCGGCTCAGCGTCAATTGCGAAGGCAGAGCGCCCTGCTTCATCACGCGATGAGGCAGCGCGCCCATCCGCTGGAGAAAGCTGTTGCTCAGCACGCCATCCACCGTCATCCAGAGAACGCGCGCTTCCTGCACGGCGGTCACGGTAACGCCGGTGGTGCCGGGAGGAAGCATGCAGCAATCTCCCCCATGCAGAGAATAGGACACGTCGTCGTTTTCCAGCTGAACAAGTCCGTTTTCAACGGCAAACCAGAGCCACCTAGAAGCGTCGCACATATGATAGAGACCCAGCGGCAGCATAGCCGAACCGGCTGCGCCGATCCATACGCCGCTGGCACGGGCGAGTTCATCGGGCGTGTGAACGCCTTCCACATAAAGAGGCTGGCTGCCCTCATCTTCAAGATCGGGAATCAAAAGCATAGACTTGGCCATAAATACCCTCCTGTCTAACCAGTACACTTACAAACAGTTATTTTACATGCCAAATTTGCCATTGTCAATATCGGAATTATTTTTTACATGTGAAAATTTTCGGATTTTCTTTAAATACTATATGTTGTATTATATCTGTCATAAAAACGTAACATATCCACAAGAAAAAAACGATGCTGAACATGGACAAACCCTGTCTGATATGGTATTATTATAAACTGTAGAATTTTACTTGGAGGAAATCCTGTGAAAGAATTTTCGGCTGACCGACTGGAAAAACTGCTTGATACCGTATCCAAGCCCTCCCGCTATACGGGCGGTGAAATGAACGCGGTGATCAAGCCCTTTGACAGCGCGGACGTCACCTTTGCCTTCTGTTTTCCCGATTCCTATGAGGTAGGTATGTCCCACCTGGGGATCAAGATCCTTTACGATATAATCAATCGCCGTCCTTGGGCGCTGTGCGAACGCGCTTTTATGCCCTGGCCCGATATGGCCGATGCCATGCGAAAGGAAAACCTTCCCCTGTTTTCCATAGAATCCCGTACGCCTCTTGGTCAATTTGATATCGTCGGCTTCACGCTTCAGTATGAAATGAGCTATACCAACGTGCTTGAAATGCTTGATTTGGCTGATATACCGATCTATTCAAAGGATAGGCAATCCGGTCCCATTATCATGGCCGGCGGCCCCTGCGCGTACAATCCCGAGCCGCTCGCGCCGTTTATCGATGTATTTCAGATCGGCGACGGCGAGGAAATGATGGTGGATGCCATCGAATGCGTGCGCAAATGCAGGAAAGATGGTCTTTCCCGTTTGGATACGCTGCGGGCGCTGGCGCAGATCGACGGCATTTATGTACCGGCATTTTATGAAGCGTCTTATAACAGCGACGGCACATTGGCTTCTTTTGTCCCCGTTGATCAGGCCGCGCCCTCCGTCGTTCGCAAGCGCATCGTGCTTGACCTGGACAGAGCGGCTTATCCTGAATCCTTCATCGTTCCATATACTGAAGCCATTCATGACCGCATCGTGCTGGAGATCATGCGCGGCTGCACCAAGGGCTGCCGGTTCTGCCAGGCCGGCATGCTGTACCGTCCTGTTCGCGAGCGGAGCCTTGAAACGCTTCTCAGCCAGGCCGAAAAGCTCGAAAACGCCACAGGATATGAGGAAATGTCTTTGTCCTCTCTTTCCAGCGGAGATTATTCGCATTTGACCGAGCTCGTCTGCGCGCTGACAGAACGATATGCCGATCGCAAAATCAGCGTTTCTCTTCCTTCCATGCGCATTGACAGCATCGTCAAGCAATCCCTCGAGGAAGCGCAGAAGGTTCGCAAGTCCGGGCTGACGCTGGCTCCGGAAGCCGGAACGCAGCGCATGCGCGACGTGATCAACAAAGGCGTTACCGAAGCTGATTTGATCCGAGCCGTAACGGATGCCTTTGAAAGCGGATGGAGCACAGTCAAGCTCTATTTCATGATCGGTTTGCCCACGGAAAGCGACGAGGATCTGCAGGGTATCGGTCAATTGGCGCGCGATGTGATCAACGCGTATTTCACCGTTCCCCGCAGCGTCCGCGCCAAGGGCCTGCGCGTCACCTGCAGCGCTTCCACCTTTGTGCCCAAGCCCTTTACGCCATTCCAATGGCAGGGACAGGATGATCTTGATACCATCAAGGAAAAGCAAGCCCGTTTAGGCGATATTCTTCACCAGGTAAAAGGCGTCAATTTCAACTGGCACGAGCCCGAATTGAGCATGCTGGAGGCCTGTTTTGCCCGGGGTGACCGTAAAATGGGTGACGTATTGTACGCAGCCTGGAAAAACGGCTGCCGCATGGACGGATGGACAGAATTTTTGAATTATGAGGGCTGGATGAAAGCGTTCTCAGACTGCGGCATCGATCCCGCTTTTTACGCCAATCGTCCCCGCGGCGAAAAGGAGCTGCTGCCCTGGGACTTCATTGACGCTGGTGTGACCCGTGCTTTCCTCTGGCGGGAATGGCAGAAGGCGCTGCACGCCGAAACCACGCCGGACTGCCGGAAGGGGTGCCAGGGTTGCGGGCTCAAGCGCTTTGAAGGAGTGTGCGCCGACAGATGAAAATGCTGGTTGTTTTTGAAAAAAAAGATAGGCTTCGGCATGTAGGGCATCTGGATCTGATGCGCGCCATGCAGCGCGCGCTGCGCCGCAGCGGCGTGCCCATCGCTTTTTCAAAGGGCTTCAATCCTCATCTTTTGCTGACCTTTGCCGCACCTCTTTCGGTTGGAATGCCGGGGCTCCGCGAGGTGATGGAAGTCCCTCTTTCCGAAGAAATCAGCGAAGATGAATTCAAGGAAAAACTGCGCGCCGCTCTGCCGCCCGAATTGCCATGCATCGCCGTTCGCGCGGTGGATGACAGGCATCCCGCGCCCATGGCGCTGCTATACGCCGCGTCCTATCGGATCAGCGTCAAGGAAGATGCCGAAGTGATGATCGGCGCTATTCCCTCCTTCATGGCCCGGAACAGTGTAATGGCGATCAGAAAAACCAAAAGCGGCGAAAAACTGATTGATATACGGCCTATGGTCTATGATCTGAAAGCGATGGATCAAGAGACCATCGCCTGTACACTTGCGCTTTGCGAGGCGGCAACCTGCAAACCAGAACTGCTGATGGACGCCTTGGCTCATGAGGCTGGGCTTGAATCCCACCCGCGGGCCATTTGCGTTCGCACGCAGCTGTACGGCAAGGATTTGGTGCCGCTGGAGCTCCTATGAGCATCCTGCTTGTAGAAAAAAACGGAGAGAAGACAGAAGCCGCCGTCATTCTCCATGACCAACTGTACGCGTTTCAAGGCGCTGTTGACGCTAACCTTCAGGAAGGACAAATCTTCCGGGGAACGGTGGATCGCGTCCTGAAGGGCGTAAACGCGGTATTTATTCGGCTGCCCGGTCGTGAAATGGGTTTTTTGCCTTTTTCCCCCGGCAAGAAAGCGCCTGCGTCAGGCACCGCGGTGCTTGTGCAGGTGAAACGTCCGCCCAATCTGAATAAAAAGGCCATGCTCTCCCAGGATATCGCACTGGGCGGGGATCATGTGGTATATCTGCCCAACGGAGGCGGCGTTCATGTTTCCTCCCGGATACAGGATGCCGGCGAAAAGCAGACGCTTATATCACGCGGCAAAGCGTTTCTGCCGGCGACAGGCGGATTGATCCTGCGTTCAGCTGCCATGAATGCCGACGACAGCCGCCTGGCCGACGAAATCGCTACTCTCATTTTCCGTTGGAAAGAAATAGCCGAAAAAGCCGCGGAAGGTTCAACTCCCTCCCTGCTCTGGAACGGCGCGGATCCTATTGAAAAGCTGCTGAACGAGGAAAAGCACAGATTGGAATGCGTGATCGCAAATACCCCAGCCACGCTCCCCAGCTCCATATCCTGTCCAATCAAGTTCAGCGAGCATCCATTTATCCTGTACAATGTGCGGCACAGGCTGGAGAAATCCATGCGGCGCACTGTACAGATGAAAAGCGGCGCCACGCTGGTCATCGATCCCTGCGAAGCCATGACGGTCATCGACGTAAACAGCGCCATGGCGTCGGTGGGAAAGGATATTGCCCAAACAGCCGAAAAAATCAATACTGAAGCCGCCAGAGAAATTGCAAGACTTCTTCGGCTTCGTGGCATCGGCGGCATGATCGTTATTGATTTTATTGATATGGCTTCTGCGGAAGCGCAGGAACGTCTGCTGAATACCATGCGCGAAGCGCTGCTGGAGGATCCGGTAAAAACCACCGTGCATGATATCACTTCGCTGGGGCTGATGGAAATCACGCGCCAGCGAAAGCAGCTGCCGCTGCCTACGCTGCCGGACGTCCCCTGCCCCCATTGCGGCGGCACAGGCATACTATTTTCCGATCACGAGGAGGACGCAGCAAATGCGTGAAGAGATCAGGCGAATTACAGAGACTGAAATCGCAAAGCAGCGTGAATACGCCAGGCAGGTGCGCTTTCATCCCGATCGCCCGCAAACCTATTTTATCGTTACCTACGGCTGTCAAATGAACGCGCACGACAGCGAAAAACTGGCGGGTATGCTGGAGGACATGGGGCTTACAGCCGCAGCGGAAAAAACACAGGCTGATCTGGTGCTGCACAATACCTGCTGCATCCGCGACAATGCCGAACGCAAAGCCTTGGGCAACGTAACCTGGCTGAAGGAGATCAAAAAAGAGCGTCCTGAACTGCTCATCGGCGTATGCGGCTGTATGATTCAGCAGTCTGAAATGGCCGATAAGCTGCTTCGGCAGTATCCTTTTATCGACCTGGCCTTCGGCACGGGAAACCTGTATAGATTGCCCGAATATCTCCTGGAAGCCATTGAGAACAAGGATCGCGTGATCCGGGTGGATCAGGAAGCCAGCACCGTGGCCGAGGGCCTTCCCGTTCGCCGGGAAAGCGGCATCAAAGCCTATATTACTGTAATGTACGGCTGCAATAATTATTGCTCATACTGCATCGTTCCCTATGTGAGAGGCCGCGAACGAAGCCGTATGAGCGATGATATCGTCCGTGAAGCCGAGGCGCTGGCCGCGTCCGGCGTCAAGGAGATCATGCTGCTGGGGCAAAACGTAAACAGCTATGGACTGGACAGTAACGAAGGCGTATCCTTCGCACAACTGCTTCACAGGATGAGTCAAACCGGTATTGAGCGTCTTCGCTTTATGACCTCCCATCCCAAGGACCTTTCCGACGAATTGATCGATGAAATGGCAACCAATCCCGTTATCGCCCCGCACCTTCATTTGCCCGTTCAGTCGGGCAGCGACCGCATCCTGCATGAAATGAACCGCCGCTATACCCGGGAACATTACCTGAAAAGGGTACAGGCGCTGCGCTCCGCCATGCCAAGCATAGGTCTGACCACAGATCTGATTGTGGCCTTTCCCGGGGAAACCGAAGATGAATTCCGTGATACGCTTTCCCTGGTGGAAGAGGTGCGCTACGACAGCGCTTATACCTTTATCTACAGCCCCCGCAAAGGTACCCGCGCGGCTGACATGCCCGGAAAAATCGATCCAGCGCTGGCTTCTGAGCGCATTGAACGGCTGATCGCCGTTCAGGAGCACATCACAAGCGAAATACTTTCCGGCATGAAAGGGCAGATTGCTCATGTGCTGGTGGAGGGCAATTCCCGCCGCAGTGAAAAACAGCTGACAGGCAAAAGCGGCCGCAATATCAACGTAAATTTTTCCGGGGATGCGTCCGATGTCGGAAAAATCATTCCCGTGCGCGTGACCGGCGCCGGCAGCAATACGCTGCGCGGTGAAAAGGAGGACTGATTTATGTTCCATATGAGTCGGGAAATATATAATAAAATCGAGGAGCTCGCTCATCTCATAACAGAATCTGATGAATATAAGGCGATGAAGCAGGCTGAAAAGGAAAGCGAAAGCGATCCCGCCCTGTCCGCCCGTTTAGCGGCATATAATGAAAAAAAAGAGCAGATTGAAATTGAGGCGGATAAAGAGGAGCGGGATTTTGATCTGCTTGCGGCGCTGACGCGCGAAGCGGATGAAATATCAATGGAAATGTATGCGTTGCCGGCCTGGAAAACCCTGCAGCAGGCGCGCATTCCCTTTAACCAGCTCATGCAGGGCGTTGTGGACGTGCTGCAGAGCGTAGTGGAACCGGACGTCCAGTGCAGCTGCAGCAGAAACTGCGCTTCCTGCGGCGGATGCGGTCAGGCTTAACAGCGCGGTGCAGAAGGAGTAAATATCATGGCAAGACCGGCGATCAGCAGCGTGACGCCTATGATGCAGCAATACCTGCTCATCAAGGAGCAGCACCCAGATGAACTGCTATTTTACCGTCTCGGCGATTTCTACGAGATGTTCTTCGACGACGCCATCACGGCCAGCAGGGAGCTTGAGCTGACGCTTACGGGTCGTGACTGCGGCCTTTCCGAGCGCGCGCCCATGTGCGGCGTTCCCTATCACGCAGTAGATACTTATATTACGCGGCTGATTGAAAAAGGCTATCGTGTGGCGATCTGTGAACAGATGGAGAATCCCGCCCTGGCGAAGGGACTGGTAAAACGGGAAATCACCCGTATTGTCACGCCGGGGACCGTTACCGATAAATCAGCGCTGAACGACAGGCAGAACAGCTTTCTGGCCGCCGTATGCTTTGAGGGGAAGCGCGCCGGAATCGCCTATACGGATGTGACCACGGGCGAATTCTATGTTCGCCAGTTAGCGGCTACCGAACGTGATTTACGCGGCGCTTTGGCCTCCATCTCTCCCCGGGAGATCATTACCAACGATGCAGACGCCATCCGATCCATTGCAAACGTTCCCCTGGGCAGCTGCGCCCAGACCGCCTTTCGAGGCGCTAACGCCACTGAAATGCTGATCCGGCATTTCGGCGTGTCTTCGCTGACCTCGCTGGGGCTGGATAATGCGCTGCTGCCTGCCGCTCATGCCGCTGGAGCGTTGATGCGTTATCTGGACGAAACTCAGAAAAACGCCATGACGCATATCACCTCGCTTCGGATCATCGCCGAAAACCAAACCATGCCGCTGGACGCGGCCACCCGGAGAAATCTGGAATTGACCGAGGGGCTGAGCGGGCGTACGATCCGCGGGAGCCTGCTTTGGCTGCTGGATAAAACGGCCACCTCCATGGGCGGCAGACTGCTCAGACGCTGGGTGGAACAGCCGCTGCTTGGCCGGGATGCCATTGAAGGCAGGCTGAACGCCGTTGAAGCGCTGTACAACAGTCATGTGCTTTCCGAAAAGCTCTATGAGATATTGCGGAATGTATACGACATGGAGCGCATCCTTTCCAAGGTATCCTACAATTCCATCAACGCCAGGGATTGCTTGGCGCTGCTTCGCTCCCTGAAACAGGTCCCGTCCCTGCAAACGCTGCTGTCGGATGAAAGCTGCGCCGCTGTTCGGCTGGCTCTGGGCGCGCTGGATCCGCTGGAGGAGCTCACGCAGCTGCTGGAAGATGCCATTGATCCTGACGCTCCCCTGCAAATCACGGAAGGATCTGTGATCCGCGAAGGATACAACGCGCAGCTGGACGAGCTTCGCGCCGCTGCCACCCAGGGAAAAATATGGCTCAGCGATCTGGAGGCCAAGGAACGCGAGGAAACGGGCATCAAAAACCTTCGCATCCAGTACAACCGTGTGTTCGGCTATTATATCGAGGTGACAAAAGCGTATTATTCGCTGGTGCCGCTTCGCTATCAGCGCAGACAAACGCTGGCCAATTCCGAGCGCTTCACCACCGATGAACTGCGCCAGATCGAATCCAAGATCACCGGAGCGCAGGAACAGAGCATGCGGCTGGAGCTGGAGCTTTTCAACGCGGTACGCGCCAGCATATCTTCCGTTATGCAGCGGCTTTTGGGCACGGCGGAGGCACTGAAAACACTGGACGCACTGCTTTCCCTGGCCCGGGTCGCCCGAGAAAATAACTATATCCGCCCTTCCCTCAACGAAGACGGCATATTGCTGATCCACGACGGACGGCACCCTGTGGTGGAGCGCACGCTGAGCGACGGTCTGTTTGTTCCCAATGATACCGAAATGAACATTGAGGACAAACGTATGCAGATCATCACCGGCCCCAACATGGCGGGCAAGAGCACCTATATGCGGCAAGTGGCTCTGATCGTTCTCATGGCGCACATGGGTTCCTTTGTTCCCGCCAGAGAAGCCAACATTTCCCTGGTGGACAATGTGTTCACCCGTGTGGGCGCATCGGACGACCTGGCAGGCGGGCAGAGCACCTTTATGGTGGAAATGAGTGAAACCGCCTATATCCTGCGCAACGCCACCCGCCGCTCCCTGGTCATCCTGGATGAGATTGGCAGGGGTACCAGCACCTTTGACGGGCTCAGCATCGCCTGGGCCACGGTGGAATACCTGTGCGATCAGAAAAAGTGCGGCGCCAAAGCCCTTTTCGCCACGCATTACCATGAACTGTCCGAATTGGAGGGCGTGCTGGAGGGCGTTGCAAATTATCAAATTTCGGTCAAGGAGCACGGCGAAGAGGTCATCTTCCTGCGCAAGATCATTCGCGGCGGCGCCGATAAAAGCTTTGGCGTATATGTGGCCAGGCTGGCGGGCGTTCCCCATGCCGTGGTGGCCCGCGCTCAGGAGATCGAAGCGCGGTTGGAGGCCAACAATATCAACCAGAACACCATTGGACGCAATATTCTTGAAAAAGGCAAGCGAAAAAACCAACAGCAGGATCTTTTTGAGTATGGACGAACCGAATTGATCGAGGAACTATCCTCCCTTGACGTGCTTTCCATGTCCCCCATGGACGCGCTTAACAAGCTTTTCCTGCTGCGTGAAAAAGCCAGAAAGCTTTAATTCAGAAGGAGTTCTTATGCAAGTCGCGCACATCAGGCAATTATCCTCCGACGTTATTGGTCAGATCGCCGCGGGCGAAGTGGTAGAGCGTCCTTCCGCCGCCATCAAAGAGCTGGTGGAAAATAGCATGGACGCCGGCGCTTCCGCCATCACCGTGGAAATCAGAGACGGCGGCCTCAGTTATTTTCGCGTGGTTGACAACGGCTCCGGCATTCAGCCCAGCGATATCCGTCTGGCTTTCGCTCGGCATGCAACCAGCAAAATCACAAATGCCGCGGATCTGTATGGCGTACAGACGCTGGGGTTTCGCGGCGAGGCGCTGGCATCCATCGCGGCGGTTGCCCGCGTCAACTGCACCACCCGCATGCGAGGCGCGGAATATGGCATCTCTGTACAAAACAACGGCGGAGAAATGGGAGAGATCAAGGAGGCGGCCTGCCCTGAAGGCACGAGCTTTACGGTAAAGGATATTTTCTTTAACGCGCCGGTGCGTCTGAAATTCTTAAAAAAACCTTCCACCGAAACTGGGTATATATCCGATCTGATGATGCGTTTTATCCTTTCTCATCCTCAGGTTTCCTTCCGTTACATTGCCGATGGAAAAACGATTTATTTCAGCGCAGGAGACGGAAAGCTGGAAAGCGCCGTCATGAGTATCTATGGACTGAGCACGCTGGACAAACTGCATAAAATCAACGGCAGCATGAACGGCGTGTTATTAGACGGATATGTAGGCGTTGGCGATCTGAACCGCGGCAATCGCTCCCATCAGTCTTTTATCTTGAACGGACGATTGATCAAAAGCAATTTGCTGACCAGCGCGCTGGAGGAGGCCTGTAAACAGCGCGTTATGATCGGTAAATTTCCCATGTGCGTGCTGCATCTGACCATGCCATTTGAGGCTGCGGACGTCAACGTGCATCCCAACAAATGGGAAGTTCGCTTTGCCGATGAAAAAGCCGTACGGGAAGCAGTGCAAACGCTGATTTACGACGTGCTTCGTGAGGACAAGCCGCTGGAGCGCGCTCCTTCGCTTTTTGAAGAAACGCAGCAAGCTTCCCCTGTAACGGTAAAACGGTTCTCTCCAGAAAAATACGTTCAGCGTCAATCCGAGCAGAAAAACATATCAGGATCGGCAGATGAAGATCATGCCCCAGTTCTTGTTAAAGATGATTCCATCAATAACATACCCGTGTTTAATTCAGATAAGGCTAAAGTCGAAATTGGATCGGCGTCTTCCGTCCCGCTAACAGCGCGATCTCAATCCGGTTTTTCACAAAATCGCGGGTATGACAGGGCTGCATTTATTCCCAACACATTTGACGAATCTCAAAAAAAGGTAACGGCATATAACAATGATCAATGCACGCTCGTTCGGGAATCGGAACCGGTGGCTGTGCAGGAAAACCTTTCCCTCCCATCCACGGTATCTGTTGAAGCAGCACCGACTGATGCGCCAATCATAGAAGAACAGCTTGACGCGCTGCCTGTGCGCCTGATCGGCGTGGTATTCAATACTTATATCCTGCTTGAGTGTGCCGATCGGCTGTTGATGTGCGATCAGCACGCGGTACATGAGCGACTGCTGTATGAACAATATATGCGCGATTGCGCAGGCGGAGCGGCCACGCAGCTGCTCCTTATGCCTGAAGTTATCCGGCTGACCCATCGGGAGTACGAACTGTTTTTGCAGAATAAGGATGTGCTTGAAAAGGCCGGATTTGACGCTGATGATTTTGGCGATCTATCGGTGCAGCTTCGTTCCGTTCCTTTGATGCTTGGACAGGCGCGCAGCTCTGACTGTTTCCGCGACGCCCTGGATGAGCTTTCAGACGGCGGTCAGCTGACCGACCAAAAACGTACCGATCGCATTATCCAAATGGCCTGCAAGCACGCTGTAAAAGGCGGTGAACGCGCGCCAATGGAGGCGCTGATGGAACTGGTGCGCCGCATGGTGCGCGAAAACGTTACGCCTACCTGCCCCCATGGCAGGCCTTTGGTGATTGAAGTAACCCAGCGAGAGTTGGAAAAGCGTTTCCATCGGATTCAGAATTGATATGCAGAAGCCTTCAGATAAAAAGCAAAAGGTGCTCGGCATCGTCGGCGCTACAGCCAGCGGCAAAACGGCTCTCTCCCTGGAAGTGGCGGAAGCGCTGGGATGCGAGGTCCTCTGCATGGATTCCATGCAGATCTACAAACATATGGATATCGGCACGGCAAAACCCACTGCCGCCGAACGAAAAAGAGCGCCCCACCATCTCTTGGATATCATAGAGCCGACAGCGCCGTTTTCGGTGGCGGAATATGTCCAGAAAGCGCACGCCGTTATTGCGCAGGTGATAAGCAGAGGCAATATTCCTCTCCTGGTGGGAGGCACCGGTTTATACTTGCAGGGGCTGTCCCTTCCCATGGATTACGGCGGCTTGCCCAGCGATCCGGATATCCGCGCCGCGCTGCAGATGCAGCTGGAGCGGGAAGGCGCCGCCGCCCTGCATGCCTCGCTGAATATAATCGATCCACAGACAGCCGCGCGCCTCCACCCCAACGATACGCGCCGGGTGATCCGCGCGTTGGAAATATACCGTCTTACGGGGATCCCCATGTCGGCGCATCGTGTTCCGCAGGCCGCGGACAGCCCATACGATTTTAAGCTGTTTACTATCGACTGGCCTCGATCCGAATTGCATGCCCGCATTAACCTGCGGGTTGATCAGATGATGCGGGAAGGACTGCTGTACGAGGTGGAAAAGCTGCTTGACAGCGGAATCACACCTGAAATGCAGAGCATGCAGGGACTTGGTTACAAGGAACTCGTACCCGTTTTACAGAAAGGCGAGTCTTTGTCCAACGCGGTGGAACAGATCAAAACCGGTACCCGGAATTATGCGCGAAGGCAGCTGATCTGGTTCAGGAGAGACAAGCGCATCCAATGGATACCCTGCGATCGGCTTTCATGCGCCAAAGATTTCATAACAAAAGAATGGAGAGGATTTGATTCATGGATATAAATCAGTTCATTGATGCCTGCGAAGCCGATTGCGCAGCGCAGTTTGCCGCCATCGACCGCCGCGCTCTCGCGGGAACGCGACGCGTTCTGTGCGCGTTTTCAGAGCATCAGGTGGCCGCCCGGCATTTCAGCCCCACCACAGGGTACGGCTACGACGATATTGGCCGCGATACGCTGGAAAGTATCGTCGCGTCGCTCTTTGGCGCTGACGCCGCGATCGTCCGTCCTCAAATCGCCAGCGGTACCCATGCATTGGCGCTGTGCCTGTTCGGACTGCTCAAACCCGGCGATCATCTGCTGGCAGCCACAGGGATGCCCTACGATACCCTGGAGGGCGTCATCGGAAAGGATGGGCAGCCCGCCGGATCGCTCTCTGAAATGGGCGTACAATTTGACGCAGTCCCCCTTCGGGAAGATGGAAGCATTGATTTGCCAGCCGTCATGGCGTCCATCCGGCCGGAAACGAGGGTCGTATCCCTCCAGCGCAGCCGCGGATACGCCTGGCGGGACGCCATCTCTCCCTTGCAGATGAAGCCGCTGTTTGACGCTGTGCATGCCGCGCGACCCGATATTTTCATTATGGTTGATAATTGCTACGGCGCTTTCGTCTGTGATGAGGAGCCTACGCATCTGGGCGCTGATGTCGCCGTAGGCAGTCTGATCAAAAACCTGGGCGGCGGGCTTGCCCCCACCGGCGGATATATCGCAGGCACCAGCGACGCCGTCGATCGAATCTCTGCCCGGCTGACCGCCCCCGGTATCGGCCGAGAGGTGGGCAGCTATGCAGCCTCATACCAGCCTTTTTATCAGGGGCTGTTTATGGCTCCTCACACGGTAGCACAGGCGCTGAAAACCGCTGTTCTAACCGCTCGTGTATTTGAAAAACTTGGGATGAAAACCTCCCCGGCATATGATGCGCCCAGGGCTGATATCATACAGGCCATTGAAATGGGCACGCCGAAACGCCTGGAAGCGCTTTGCAAAGGCGTTCAGGCGGCTTCTCCCGTCGACAGCTTCGTAGTACCTGAAGCATGGGATATGCCTGGCTATGAAGATCCGGTAATCATGGCTGCCGGTACATTTGTGGGCGGCGCGTCCATTGAGCTGTCAGCCGACGCCCCCATGCGTCCTCCTTATGCCGCGTATTGGCAGGGAGGACTCACCTATGAACATGGAAGGCTCGCTGTCCAGTCCGTTTTGGAATACCTGCAAAAAGACGGCTGTTTATAACGCAGCTTTCATATATCGCCCCCGTTGAAGCATAATATTTGCCCACGGGGGTGATTTTTATGGCCAGCAATATTCGATATCGTTCAGCTATGACAAAAGAAACAGAGACACAAAAAGATATCGGAAGAAAAAGCATCGGTGAAAAGCTAACGCGAAACGCCGCGATCGCAACCCTTCTGCTGCTTACAGTGGTGGCCTTGCGCGCTTCCGGACCCAATGGGAAAAATGTATTGCAGGTTCTACAGGACACAGTGGAAAGCCAATGGGATCAAAATGTAGGAAAACTGACCTATGTAAGCAATACGCTGGCTGACAGCATCCAGGTGTTCGGCCGGAACGGTTCCTCCCTTCAGCAGCTGATCTCTCCTGTTTCGGCGCAAGCTATACAGGCATGGGCCGATGAAACGCCTTATATGCTCTATGAAAACGCCGGAAATGTTTTTGCCGCCGCCCCAGGCGAGGTCACGCAGATTGCCCATGATAACAACTCCGAATATATTATCCGCCTTTCCCACAGCGGTGGTCTGAATACCTTATATTACGGTCTGCATGAATGTATGGTGGAAGAGGGCGATCCGGTGAACGCCAATACGCTTCTCGGCGTTTCGGGCAATTCCTTCGCTTTTGAAGTGCAGAAGAACGGCAAATCCGTGAACTGTGCCGATTCTCTTTCATCCAGGGAAGCCGCGCGATGAAAATATGTACGCTGTATGGAACGACCTTCCGGATTCATCCGCTCTTTTGGCTCATAGCGCTTTTTTGCGTCCTGTCCGGCCAGGGCGTTATGATCATATCCAGCCTTCTTGCGCTGCTGCTGCATGAAGCGGGGCATTTATATGCCGCGTATAAGCTAAAGCTGCCTGTTTCCGAGGTAGAGCTCACTCCCTTTGGAGGCGCGATGCAAATCGCGCTGAGCGACGGAATAAGCGGAAAAAGAGGCTTTGCGCTGGCTGGAGCGGGGATCCTGATGAATTTGATCTGCGCCGTATGCGCTGCGTTATCCCTATGCCTATCCCCTTCCGTTTTTCTGAAATGGTTCCTGCTATCCAATTTATCCATGTTATTGTTTAATTTGATTCCCGTGCTTCCTCTGGATGGCGGGAGGATGTTTCTTTCTTTCCTTTCGCCGCGCATGGGAAAACCTCGCGCCATGAAACTCCTTCTCATGCTTGGCAGACTGCTATCTGTCGGAATGATGCTTTACAGCTTGTATGGCGCGCTGCGCGGCTGCTATTATCCCAGCTGGATGCTGCTGGGCTGCTATATGCTCTATGCGGCTGCGTTGGAGGAAAAACACAATACAGCCAGGTACCTGTCAGCCCTCTTTTCCAGGCGATTCAAAATTGAAAATGACGCTTCCGTTCCCGTACAGC
>JAFUDW010000209.1 GCA_017464225.1 Clostridia bacterium
GGCAAGGATATCCCGGCCGATGGCGTAGCCGCTGCCCGCATCGTCAATGAGATAGCCGAAACCGCCTGCGCGGAACGTATGGCCCGCCTTATCCCTGCCAAAGCAAATGGAGCCAGTTCCGGCAATCAGGATAGCCCCGGGCCCGTCAATGGCGCCGGCCAGCGCGATCTCCTGATCGCCCAGCAGACGAAGATTGCCATGGTAACCGCATTCACGGACGGCGTTTTCCAGCAATTGAGCCACATACAGATTGCTGACGCCCGCGATGCCGATCACAAGGCCGCCGCAGCCTTTCAGACCGCCGGCCTGATTGGCCATCCATTGAACGCAGTCCGCCACCGTTTGACGGACGGCCCCTGGCGTTGATCCGTTGGGATTCAGCGGCCCGAAACCTTGGGTTTGGCATGCCGCGCCCTCTTCCGGCAACAGGAATACTTTGGTGGAACTGCCGCCGCCATCCCATCCGCAGTAATACATCGCCTTCACTTTCCGCTCTGGCTGATGGCCAGCGCAACGCGGCCTTCCGCTGCGTCCAGCGCTTTCTTTGCGCCGACGGCATCGGTATCAAGCAGCAGCATTACGATGGCAGTCTTGCAGGAAAAATCACATTTTTCAAGTGTTTCCCGCGCTTTTTCTTCGCTTTCGCCTGTCACGGTGCAGACGATGGAAATGGCGCGATGCACCAGCTTTTCGTTGCTTGCCTTCACATCCACCATCAGGTTGCCGTATACCTTGCCCAGCTTGATCATCACACAGGTGGAAAGCAGGTTCAGCACCAGCTTTTGACAGGTGCCGCTCTTCATACGGGAGGAGCCGGTGACCACCTCGGGCCCGGGAATGGGCGCCATGGTGATATCGGCGTGATGGGACATTTCACTGTCCCTGCAGCAGACCAGCGCCATTACAGGCGCGCCTACCGAACGGGCGTAATCCATGGCGCCGATCACATAAGGCGTGCGTCCGCTGGCAGCGATGCCCACCAGGGCGTCATTGTCGCAAAAATGGTTTTCAATCAAATCGTTTTTGCCCAGATCCCGGCTGTCTTCCGCGCCTTCAACGGCCTTGAGGAAAGCGGGCGCGCCGCCGGCGATCAACCCTACCACCAGGCCGGGATCAACGCCGTATGTGGGCGGGCATTCCGCGGCGTCCAGAACGCCCAGACGGCCAGAGGTTCCCGCGCCGCAATAGAAAAGGCGGCCGCCGTTTTTGATTTTCTCATAGATCACGTCAATGCTGCGCGCGATTTCGGGCAGCACCTGGCGCACGGCCTCGGCACATTTATGGTCTTCCTCATTGATCAGCGTAACCATTTCCAGCGTGGACAGCGTATCTATCTGCGCGGTGCGCGGATTGCGCTGCTCCGTATCTATTTTTTTCAGCTCTACGCCCATTTCAAACTCCGCTCCTTTTTATGAAATCCGAATGCAATCAAGCGGTCACATTATAGCATTTGCGGAAAAGCTTGACAAGCGTTTTACTTGAAGGACAAGGGAAAAGCGTGTATAATACCGCCGTTGGAGGAATGAATATATGACGGATCTGCAGAAGCTGGTTGAAACCCGACTTGAGGAAGGACGCAGGGATGGCTGCTATCCAGCCGCGGCGGCAGCTTTAGGAGTCAAGGATCAGGTACTTGCGACAGCTTTTGCCGGGCAAGCGCCACTGCCGGGACAGGAGCCCGTCAACGCGCATACGCGGTTTGATATGGCGTCGCTCTCCAAGGTGATCGGCCCTACGATGATCGCCTTGCGAGCGATGGAGGAGGGGGAGCTGGGGCTCTCTGAGCGCGTGGGTGATTTTTTTCCTGAAGCTCCGGCGGATAAGCGCGATATCACCGTTTTTATGCTGATGACACATACGGGCGGCTTCAATCCCTCCTTCCGGCTGGATAGGATGGGGATCACGCCTGGGCAGGTGACGGAAGCCGTTTTGAATCACCCGCTGGATGAAACGCCTGGAAAGCGGCCTATCTATTCCTGTATGGGATACATCCTGTTGGCGAAGATGCTGGAAAAGCGATTTAGAAAGCCATTGGATATCCTTGCAAGGGAGCGCGTATTCGAGCCCCTCGGCATGCATGAAACCTGCTATTGCCCACCGCCCGGAACGCCCTGCGCCGCGACGGAATTGTCCCCTGAAACAGGCAAGCCGTGGATTGGCGTTGTGCATGATGAAAACGCCAGATTCCAGGGCGGCGTATCGGGCAACGCCGGCGTATTCATGTCGCTGGCGGATGGCATTGTCTTTGCCCAAATGCTGGCAAACATGGGAGATGGCTATTTAAGGCGCGAAACCATGGAAAAGGCAATTGTGAATTATACCCCCGGACAGGACGCGCATAGAGGTCTGGGATTCCAGCTGGCAGGCACGCCGGATTGCTTTTTCAGCAGTGCCGTCCCTGAAAATTGCTTTGGCCATACAGGCTTTACCGGCACCAGCCTGATGGTGGAGCCCCAAACGGGCTTCTGGGTGCTGCTGCTGACCAACCGCGTTTATCCCACCCGGGAGAGCGCCGCGCTGTTTCCCTTCCGCAGGAAGTTTCATGCGGAACTCTGGCAATCTGTATGCGGCGCTGCTTCCATTTGAAATTGTACTTCGCTTCTTTCCGATTACGACGGATTCAATTCGGAGGAAGGAAGCAAGAATATGAAACTGTCAGTAATATTTAGAGAAATTTCTGATTTAATCCAACTGCCACAACGAAATGGTATAACAGCATCGCCAAGCAAAGGCGGTGCATCGTAATGAAGCAAACATAACGCAAGCGGCCAGTCTGATCCGCGAAGATGATGAAGTGGTATATGGGGACTCTGGGTATCTTGGAATACAAAAGCGGGCTGAAAATTGGCCTTGTATCCTGCTAAACTTCGTTTATTACACAGAAAAGCAGAATACAAGGCCATTTAAGAGTTTCCTAAAAGTCCTTACGGTCCGTTCAGCATTATACTGCCGGTAAAGCGAAAAATGAATATTATTTTCTGATTCCTTTGGGATAATGGTTTTTCATTTGTCCGCCGCTGGCCTTGCCAAAGCCCATTTGCCATCCCTGATAGACAATGGCATAATAACCGCGCAGATGCTCGCTGCAAGTCAGCGTTTCGCCGTGGAGATACGCCGCGCAATGCGCTTCATCAATTTCAAACCGTTTTTCAATAGGGAGGGCCAACGCCATTGCGTGATCAGGGAGGAGGATCCTTCCCCGTTGCTCCGCCAGGTGCAGGCCAACCCGCAGCGTTTTGATCCCGTCCAACGGAGGAAGACAGTCCGGAGCGCAAAGGAGTCTGTTCCCAAATTGAGCGTTTGGCGACGCGGCAATACCAAGATCATCTGCTAATCCCTTAAAGAGAGAAACGGCGTTTCTGTCAGGCTTGGGAAGAGCAACGGGGAGGACGCCGGCTGTTTCATCCGCTATGTTTTCCTGCTTTTCAAGCAGCGCCACAAAATGCCCCTCGCCGCGGAAGCGATGGGGCCAGATGCGCAGCATGCCGCTTTGCGCGTCGGGAAATCCATCAAGATGAAAGGGGATCAGGCGAAAGTGGGGATGGGATTGAAGAAAAACATGGATTGTATTTTCATTTTCAATGCTGTTGAAGGTGCAGGTGCTGTAAGCCATGCGGCCGCCTGCGCGCAGCATTTTTGCCGCTTCATTCAGGATCTGAACCTGCCGCTGATGGCATCTGAGCGGACTATCGGGCGACCATTCGGCAATGGTTTCTGGATGGCGGCGGAACATGCCCTCGCCCGAGCAGGGCGCGTCCACCAGTATTTTATCAAAAAAACCGGGCCATTTGCGAGCGAGCTGTTCCGGATAGGCACAAGTAACAATGGCGTTTTGAATCCCCATGCGCTCTATGTTGCCGGAAAGCACCTGCGCCCTTGAAGGGATAGGCTCATTGCTTACAAGCAGCGCCAGGGAAGCCCAACCGGCCGCTTGAGTGCTTTTCCCACCGGGGGAGGCGCACAGATCCAGCATGCGGTCTCCGTCGCAGGGAGACAGCGCGGCAACGGCCGCCATGGCTGAGGGTTCCTGTATATAGTACGCGCCCGCATCGTGCAGCGGGAAGGCGCCTGCTTTTGAATCGGCGGATAAATACCAGCTATTCTTCGCGTAAGGGACAGCGCCGCAAAGCTCGTCCCCGGGTATCGGAACGCGTTCTTCCCGGAACCGGATACCGCGCTCCGCCGGCTGATCATAGGACGCAAAAAAAGCATCCGCTTCCTCCTGTAAAAGAGGAAGCAGCTGCCGGATAAACGCTTCGGGTAGCCGATAGCGCAAGGAGATATCAGTAATTGTCACCGTTTTGCTCCTGCTGGTAGGGTTCTGTTTCTGGATAAACAGGCGCGTGGAAGGCTGATCTGGCATCAATGGCCGGTTCGCTGTTCCTCCTGCGGGAAAGCTCAAACCGCCCCAGCGCGTGTTTTTCATGGCGATCGCTGCGCCGTCTGCGCTGACCTGCAGGCTGTTCGTCGGAGGGTTGCGATGCTGTTTCTTCAATTCCTTCCTGATAAGCGACGGGCTCAGCAAAGTAAGACTCCATGACCTCGGCGGGCGCAGGTTCGTTGGTCAGATCGGGGATGGGGGTGTCCGCAAAGTTGAAATTGGAAAGGGCTGTATCATAGCCTTCGTTAAACTGGGGATCGTCATAGGCGTAATTTCCCCTGTGAAACAGACGGTTCAGCTTTGTGCGCCATACGTACTGCGGACGCCAGCGCAGGATGTAGATGATCACGTCTAGCGTGATCCCCAGCACAAGCAGCACTGCCGCCACGGGCAGCCAGTGTCCCGTCAGCCAGGCGAATATCCCGCCGCTGCCGTCCTGCGCGAAGGAAAGCAGGCTGCCAAACAGCGCGCGCATCCAGCTCAGCAGGAGATGAAGAAGAGAATTGGCAAAATTGTTCATGTTCGCTTATTGGGGAGAAATCTCCACGGTGACGATCACGGAATCGCTGCTGAAATGCACAATATCGGAGGGCTTCAGCAGGCTGATGTTGCGGGTAACGGAGGTGCTCATGCCTGATACGTCGATCTGCTGATCGGTAAACTCTGCCAGGTGCAGCTCGCCCAGGGATTCAATATACAGATCCTTTCCCGCTGCAAGAAGCGTGGCGGGCTCGGCGGAAACGCGGCGGATCACATATCCTTCTGCAGGCGTGCCAACGGTCAGATCAGACGTGTTGATCACCAGCGTTTTTTTGGTATACAGCGTTTGGGATACGATGATGCTGTCCAGAGAAACCGATTGGCTGGTGACGTCGATCAGCGCGCTGTCCATATCCTCGCCGTTTCCATCCACCAGGCGGAAGGGAACGGCCGTGCGCTCTGTGCCGGATTGGCTGGACAGCATGGACAGGTCGTAATCGGCCACGCAGCGCACCACGTTTTCAATCAGCGATTTGGGGCCGGAAACAACCACATATGCCGGGTCAACCTGCGCCTCTCCAGCGTAGAAGCCAGCCGGAATGCTGCCCGTGGTGTTCAGGCGCACCGGGATGCGGCTGCGGGTGATATATTCATCCACCTGTACGGTCACCGATTCAACGCTGATATCGGTTACGCTGCCATAGTTGCTGGAGCTGCTGGAAAGCACCTGCAGCGTCTGTTCTCCGGGCTCACGTACGCGCGAAAGGTCAACGCGCAGGTTGTAGTTACTGGCCGAAACGGTATTGTAGTTTTTCTGCGGCACGTCGGCCCGGATGCGCACGGTGGGCAGGTTATCCAAGCCGCTCACGATGATAAAGCCGTTCCTTCTCAATGTATCAGCGTTGGTGACGTTGATCACAACATCGGTGAAAATCTTTTCTCTGGTCAGCGTGTCATCCTGAGTGATCATCCC
>JAFUDW010000210.1 GCA_017464225.1 Clostridia bacterium
GGCGGCCTGCAGCATGGGCGTATCATCATGCTCGCCGTCCCCCAGAGCGCCGAAACGCTTCACATTCAGCGTGCAAACCTCTTTGGCCGTACGGAATTGGACCGTGCTTTCCTTTTGTCCGTCCAATTCGCTTTCCAATATATAATCGGTATCGGGCCAAAGGCCAAAGAGCGAAAAGACCGACCGTTCCTCCATGCCAATATCCGCCCCGTTCAGCGTAAGCCTCCGGGGCGCAGACGCATAATAATCCCCTTTGGGGTCCAGCAGCACGGTCACGCTGCGGGAGGAAATATAAATACATTCCATTACGCATTCCTCCCGTATTCATCCTGGGCCAGCCGGTAGAAATCGGCATTCTGCGGCGTGCACTGGGTATTTTCAAAAATTTTCCGGGCGGCAGGCAGATATTTTTCAGGATCAAGCAGCTCCAGGCGGACGGCCTTCATCAGCGCGTAACCCACCCGGATATCCGCCGAGCCCAGCGCCCGCTGCGCCGCTTCCAGCATGAGGTCGGCCAATACGCGATAATGTTCATAAATCTGCTCATCCATTTTTTCCAGCGTATCGGCCAGGGCCATCAGATAAAACCCATCGGCGATCCCATCGGGATACAGCCTGTCCCGCGCCTTTTTAAAAAGCTGGGCAATGGCTTTTGCGTCTTTCCGGCCGCCAAAGCGCGCATCCCAATCCGCATGGGACGGCTGATACAGATACAGATTTTCCGGCCTGATCCGCTCCTCCTCGCTGAGCAGGTCAAGCTGGCCCACCATTTGTTCCAGATACGGCTGAGCAAACTCCATGCAGAGTGCCTCCCGGCACTTTCATTTTCTGTTCACATGATACAGTCCTGGCCGGCTTTATGTCAAGGTTTCAGGGCAAACTGAGCCCCTTTTTCAATATGATGCATCCGTTTTGTCCATATAAAAATGCAGGCATGCGAATCCTGTCAATTTCTCTCCCGTTTTATGTTGACGCTTTCAAAAAAAAGTTGTATGCTGAGTACCAAAGAACAAAAGGGAGGATGATTGCAATGGCTCAGCTCAACTATGAAGTCTTGAATCAATCCGGCTATTCCGGTTATGTACTGCGCAGCGCGCCTGAAAAGGTCATGCAGTTTGGTGAAGGGAATTTTCTGCGCGCTTTTGTGGACGACTTCTTTGATATCGCCAACGAAAAAGCGGACTATAACGGCAAAGTGGTGCTGGTGCAGCCCATCGCCAGCGGCCTCACCGATCTGATCAACGCCCAGGAGGGCCTGTATACTCTATACCTGCGCGGCAGCGAAAAAGGCCGGAAGGTAGACGACAAGCGGGTGATCTCCTGTGTGAGCCGCGCCATCAATCCCTACGGCAGCTGGGATAAGGTGCTGGAGCTGGCCAAGAGCCCCGACCTGGAAATCGTGGTGTCCAACACCACCGAGGCAGGCATCGTGCATGAAGACGAAAGCCGGTTTGACCAGCAGCCGCCCATCAGCTTCCCTGCCAAGCTGACCCGCGTCCTTTTTGAGCGCTATACCGCCGGCCAGCCCGGGCTGATCATCCTTTCCTGCGAGCTGATTGACAACAACGGCAGGGAACTGCAAAAGTGCGTGAACCAGTACATTGACGACTGGCAGCTGAACGAAGGCTTCCGGGCCTGGGTAAACGAGCAGAACATTTTCTGCTCCACGCTGGTGGACCGCATTGTGCCCGGCCGCATCCGCGATGAAGAAGAGGTAAAAGCCCTGGCAGCCGCCAACGGCTATGACGATCCCCTGACCGATGTGGGCGAAGTGTTCGGCTTCTGGGCCATCGAAGGGCCTGACGGCCTGGAAGACCGCCTGCCCTTCAAAAAGGCCGGCGTTCCGGTCACCGTGGTGCCCGATGTGACCCCCTACAAAAAACGCAAGGTGCGCATCCTTAACGGCGCGCATACCGGTTTTGTGCTGGGCGCCTACCTGGCGGGTTTTGACATTGTGCGCGACTGCATGCATGATGAAACCGTGCTGGGCTTTATGAACAAGATGCTTTATGAAGAAGTGATCCCCACCCTGCCGCTGGACAAGAAGTACCTGCAGGCCTTTGCCGAGGCCGTTCAGGACCGCTTCAACAATCCCTTTGTCAACCATGAACTGATGAGCATTTCGCTGAACTCCACCTCCAAGTGGCGTGCCCGCAACATGCCCACGCTGCTGGATTACCTGGAATCCAACGGCAAACTGCCCGCCTGCCTGACCGCCTCCCTGGCCGCTTATATCGCTTTCTATTCCAACGACGTGCAGGCGCTGACCGACAAGGGACTGGTGTGCCGCCGCGCCAAGGGCAACGAATACACTGTATCCGACGACCGCTGGGTGCTGGAATTCTATTGGTCCCACAAGGACGACGCGCCTGAAGACCTGGTACGCGCCGTATTGGCCAATACCGATATGTGGGGGCAGGATCTGACGGCGCTGCCCGGCTTCGAGACCGCTGTGGCGAACTGCCTGAATATCATCCGTACCGAGGGCGCGCTGGCCGCCTACAAAGCCTGCCTGTAAAATCGCAACGCCGCTTCCGGGCGGCGTTTTTCTTGTTCGTCGCTGCCGTTCTGTACGTTTTCGCCATGTACGCTGCACGTTTTTGCAATTGACGGACAATTTAAAGTTTAGTACAATTTATAGTGGTTTATTACGCAAGAGTTTTTAGCCTGTGGAGGGCAAACATGAACGAACTGGTACAAATCACCACAAACGATCTGGTGGCCGTTGCGCTGCGCCCGCTGGAAAAGGGCCGGACTGTCAGCTATGGCGCCGGCGAGGTGACGCTGCTCAGCGACCTGCCCATGGGACACAAGGTGGCGCTGCGGGACATCAAAAAAGGCGAACCCGTGATCAAATACGGTTTTCCCATTGGGGAAGCCACCGAGGATATTCCCAAGGGCCGGCATGTGCATACTCACAACCTGCATACGCTGCTCAGCGGCGCCAAGGAATATGCCTGGCAGCCCACCCATCCGGCAAACGCGCCGAAGGCGCCTGCTTCCTTTATGGGTTTTCCCAGGAAAAACGGCCGTCCCGGCATCCGCAACGAACTGTGGATCATCCCCACCGTGGGCTGCGTCAATGATATTGCCAAAGCGCTGGCCCGGGAAGCGCAGAAATTTGTGGGCCAGGGGATTGACGGCGTATATGCTTTCCCCCATCCCTACGGCTGCTCCCAGCTGGGCGACGACCAGAACAACACCCGCAGGGTGCTGGCCAGCCTGGCCACTCATTCCAACGCCGGCGGCGTGCTGCTGCTGGGCCTGGGCTGTGAAAACAGCGGCATTGAACAGATCAAGCCCTATATGGGCGCGTATGACCAGCGCCGCGTTCGGTTCCTGATCAGCCAGGAGGCCGAGGATGAGTTTGAATCCGGCATGGCGCTAATCGAGGAGCTGGCGGGCAATATGCGGGCGGACAAGCGCGTTCCCTGCTCCGCCGACCAGCTGGTGGTGGGCCTCAAATGCGGCGGATCGGACGGCCTGTCCGGTATCACGGCCAATCCCACCATTGGCGTGTTCAGCGATCTGCTCACGGCCATGGGCGGCAGCACCATCCTGACCGAAGTGCCGGAGATGTTCGGCGCAGAAACCATCCTGATGAACCGCTGTGAAAGCGAAGCGCTGTTCCGCAAGACCGTTTCGCTGATCAACGATTTTAAGGGCTACTTTGAATCCTATCATATGCCGGTATATGA
>JAFUDW010000211.1 GCA_017464225.1 Clostridia bacterium
AGCCGCATAAGCAAAAGTGACCGGATCGAGCTTGCTCGTTTCCGGTCATCTTTTGTGGTGCGGCGTATTTCTGGAGCACGCCACAGCCCAAGCCCTATCCAATCAGCAGGCGGAAGCAACAAACATCGACAAGCCTACCAACATCGCCCGCCAAAAGTCTTTGCACAGCTTTCTTTAGAAAGCGCGTACCCTCTTCCCGGTTTCCTTCCACCAAATACAAAACAAAAATGCAACTTTTCAAATGGATATGCTGTTCTTTCCTTCCTTTTTAGTGTATGATTCGCGCAGCCGTTCGGAAAGGACGGCCATCGCAACACCCAAGGAGGGATAAAGAATGAATCCGAATTTTCTGCTGGATATGCCCCGCATGCCCATGATCATTTCCGAGGACTGCAACGCCCCCGAGCTGCGCAGCCGCAGGCACTATGAAAAAGGCTATCGCCTGAGCCTGCGCCGCAGCCTCCTGCGCGCCGCCGCCCCGCTGGCCTCTCTGGCCCTGGTGATCGCGCTGGCGCTGTAATTGAAAAGGGGAATATAAAAAAGCAGATCCTTCCGCCTGTGCGTGAAGGATCTGTTGCTTTTTGTTCTTACTGATTCTTCCATTCCTCGGCCTTGGCCGCGGACATGCGCTTGATGGTCTCCTCGGGATAGGGGGACTCGGCGCCGCCGTCGCCATACAGGAAGAACTTGCCGTCGGGGGTCTTGTAGAGCACTTCCTCGTAGCCCTTGGGATCGCCGAACTCGCCGCTCACCTTCTTGCAGATGGTCTCGGAAGCTTCGGTATCATATTCCACTTTACAAATGATCTTCTTCATTTTAATATCGTCCTTTCATATCCATGTTGGCGCGCCATCCGGCGTACGCGGTATATCATACCACAAAATGGCAGCATATACAACCTTTAATTCTTGCGCTGCGCGAATATTGTGCGCTCCGGCTGGATTTTTTATACAGTCCGCGCTATAATGGGGGCAGCAAAAAAGCGGAGGGATGCTTGTGGCCGCCACGATCCAGGCCCGCTGGCGCGTGCTGTTCTCCGGGCGGGTGCAGCACGTGGGCTTCCGATATACCGCCTATTACCTGGCCCGGCCCCTGTACCTCACCGGCTGGGTGCGCAACCTGCCCGACGGCCGCGTGGAGATGGAGGCCCAGGGCGGCGTGAGCCAGCTGCGCAAGCTGCTGGTGCAGCTCAAAAGCCAGCCCCACATCCACATCGAGCGCGCGGAGATCGAGGAGCTTCCCCGGGTGGCGTGGGAGCGGGGCTTCAAGGTGCGGGGAATATGAAGGCCGACAGCCGGAAGCAGGCGTATTCTCAAAGAGCATTGAAAGCGCCGTATATTTGTGTTAATATCTGTTTGCGGGGACAAGCGCCTTGCGGTTTGCTTTTCAAGGAAGGGAAGAACGGCGGATGGCGAAGGAGTATACGGGAACGGAACGGGCGGAGCTGGTGGAATGTTTTCTGGACATGGGCCAGCTGCTGCTGAAATCCGGGGCGGAGATCAGCCGGGTGGAGGACACGCTGTCCCGGATGGCGAGAGCCTACGGCTGCGTGCGGGCGGACGTGTTTGTGATCACCTCCATCATCAGCCTGACCGTGGAATTTGCCGATGAAGAATCGCTGACCGAGACGCGGAGGATCTATTCCAGCAGCGAGACGGATTTTACGCTGCTGGAGCAGCTCAACAACATCAGCCGCACCTGCTGCCAGTCGCCGCTGCCGGTGGCGGAGCTGCGGAGCCGCCTGCGGCAGGCATCGGCGGAGGAAAAGCCCCTGGGGCTGCTGCTGATGGGCAGCATCCTGGCGGCGGGCAGCTTTGCGGTGTTTTTCGGCGGCACCCTGTGGGACGGGCTGGCGGCCGCGGTTTTTGCGGTGGGCATCTGCTTTCTGCAGCGGCTGCTGGGCAAAACGCAGGTGGCGCCGGTGGGGGCCAACCTGCTCATCTCCCTGATCACCGGCACGGTGGTGGGGCTGGTGTGCCGGGCGATCCCCGCCATCCATCCGGACATGATCCTGATCGGGGATATCATGCTGCTCATCCCCGGGCTTGCCATGATCAACTCGGTGCGCAACATCCTGGGCGGCAACACCATATCGGGCCTTCTGCGGCTGACGGAGAGTCTGATCTGGGCGGCGGCGCTGGCCGGCGGCTTCATGCTGGCCATCATGATCGTGGATTTGCTGTAAGGAGGCCTTGCCATGAAAGAAACGCTGATCCAGCTGCTGGCGGCCTATCTGGGCGCGCTGGGCTTTGCGATGCTGTTCCGGCTGCGCAGGCAGCACCTGCTCATCGCGTCCCTGGGGGGCCTGCTCACCTGGGGGGTGTATTTGCTCAGCCAGCATTTTTTGCAAAGCCCCTTCTTTGCCAACCTCATCGCCTCGGTTTTCGCCGTCACAGCGGCGGAGGTGCTGGCGCGGTGGAGAAAGTGCCCCGCCTCCGTTTTTCTGGTGCCCTCCATCATCCCGCTGGTGCCGGGCGGCTCGCTGTATTACACCATGCGCTACGCGGTGCAGAACGACCTGGAGATGGTGCAGGTGTACGGCCATCAGCTGCTGACAGCGGCCTTCGCCATCGCGGCGGGCGTCAGCTTTGTGACCATCTGCCGGGAGCTGCGCTCCGTCAAGGGGTAATTATGTAATTATAAAAGAAAAAAGCAAGAATCTGTTTCTTGCTTTTTCAGTCCATCAACAAACCTATTGTTAAAACCCGGGATGCATGAAGTGGCCGCAGCCCCTTCATTTTTAATCCGCAGGCGACGGCGTGTACGTCGCCGAGGAGAAAAATTCTGGAGCGAAGCTTGATCCGGGGCCTTCCGGCCCGCTCTCGCTGAAAATGATCCACCGGATCATTTTCCGGGCGCTGC
>JAFUDW010000212.1 GCA_017464225.1 Clostridia bacterium
GAGGATTGCGCAGCAATCCCGAAAAAGGCAAGGGACGACAGATGGAGCTTGCTCCAATCTGTCGGCACTGGCCTTTTTCTTTGCCTCAGACGGCCTCTTTACGCCAACCCATAAGCTAAACTGACGGAAATTGTTTGTTAGTGTCATCAAGCTTGTTCGCCCGATGAGGTCCAGGAGGCGAAGTCTCCTGGCGCAGGATTATAAGGGCCGCGGAGGCCCTTATCGTCCCCCATCAAATCTTTCCGATTGCAGCATTTAATCAGGGATCAATTAAGGAGAAGATTGCAGTTCCGCCGCGCATTTGATATAATATTGAAAAACCACGCAAAGGAGAAACGAGCAATGGGCATGCGCGGCATTCATACATCCATCAATGATATTCGCAAAAAGGTGTTTGCGGAGGTTGCGAAGCTCTCCTACAACTATCAGGAGGGCGACCTGTCCGAAATGGAGAACATCCCCTACCGCATCATCCCCGGCGAAGTATCCACCTATCGGGAAAGCGTATTTTTGGAGCGCGCCATCGTAAAGGAGCGCATGCGTCTGGCCATGGGATTGCCGCTGCGCGACGCCAGCGAGCACGCGCCTGTCTCCCAGGGCGCTGAGGAATGCGTGCATCCCGATAAGTATTACCAGCCTCCGCTGATCAACATCATCAAGTTCGCCTGCCACAAGTGCCCGGATAATCAGGTGGTGATCACCGATCAGTGCCAGGGCTGCCTGGCCCAGCCCTGCCGCCAGGTATGCCCCAAGGACGCCATCTATTTTGAAAAGGGCCAGTGCCATATCGATCGGGATAAATGCGTAAAATGCGGCAAGTGCATGAGCGTATGCCAGTACGGGGTGATCCTGCGCATGGAGCGCCCCTGCGCCGTGGCCTGCGGCATGAAGGCGATCCGCAGCGACGCGTACGGCCGGGCCGATATCGATCAGGAAAAATGCGTCAGCTGCGGCATGTGCCTGGCCAACTGCCCCTTTGGCGCCATCGCCGATAAGGCCCAGATCTTCCAGTGCATACAGGCCATCCGCAGCGATACGCCGGTATACGCCGCCATCGCCCCGGCCATCGCGGGGCAGTTTGGCAAGGATCTGACGCCCGAAAAGATGCGTGCGGCCTTCCGGAAGCTGGGCTTCGCCGACGTGGTGGAGGTGGCCATCGGCGCCGATCTGTGCACGCTGCAAGAGGCTGAGGATTTCATTCGGGAAGTGCCTGAAAAGCTGCCCTTCATGGGCACATCCTGCTGCCCGGCATGGTCGGTCATGGCCAAGCGCGAATTTCCCCAGCATGCCGACTGCATCAGCATGGCGCTGACGCCCATGGTGCTCACGGGCCGCCTGATCAAAAAAGAGCATCCCGGCTGCAAGGTGGCCTTCATTGGCCCCTGCGCCGCCAAAAAGCTGGAGGCCATGCGCCGTTCCATCCGCAGCGACGTTGATTTTGTGCTGACCTTTGAGGAGGTCATGGGCATGTTTGAAGCCCGGGAAGTGGATTTCAGCGCTCTGGAAGAAATGAAGATCCCCAACGCCGCCAGCGCCGACGGACGGGGCTTCGCCATCAGTTCAGGCGTAGCCAACGCCGTGGTCAACTGCGTAAAGCAGCTGCATCCCGAACGCGAGGTGCCGGTGGAACGCGCCGAGGGCCTGAACGACTGCCGGAAAATGCTGATGCGCGCCAAGGCGGGCAAGCTCAACGGTTACCTGCTGGAGGGCATGGCCTGTCCCGGCGGCTGCGTGGGTGGCGCCGGCACGGTGCAGCTCATCGCCAAGTCCACCGCCGAGGTGGAAAAGATCAAAAAGAACTCGGGCAAAGCCCATGCCTATGAGAGCAATTACCAAAGCGTGCTTCCCGATCTGGAGGAGTAATCGCATCTTCCTATAAAAACGGGATACCGGATCAGCTCCGATATCCCGTTTTTTCCGCTACCGCATCCATACGGCAGCTCCCGCCATCATACAGACAGCGCCATTCAGTTTCCCCTTGCCCGGATCAGCTTTTCCATGCGCACGGTGGTGCCCTGGCCCACGGCGCTTTCCACCCGCAGGGAATCCATAAAGCTCTGCATCACGGCAAAGCCCATGCCGCTGCGCTCCTTTTCGGGCTGGGTGGTGTAGAAGGGCTGCATGGCCTGTTCCACGTCCGGGATGCCGCAGCCCCGGTCGGAGACCGACAGCGAGAGCACGCCGTTTTCCCACAGCGCGGCCTCCAGCACGATGTTGCCGCCCTGCTCGCGGTAAGCGTGCACGATGACGTTGGTCACAGCCTCGCTGACGGCTGTGCGGATATCGGACAGCACGTCCATAGTAGGGTTGAACGGCACGGCAAAGGCAGCCACAGCAATGCGCGCGAAGCTTTCGTTTTCCGGCCTGGCGTCAAATTCCAGCCGCATATGATTGAGCGTTTTCATTCTCTGGCCTCCTCTTCCCCGATCACCGGAATGATCCGCGCCAAGCCGGACAGATCGTATACCCTTTTCACCTGGGGCGACAGGTGCATCAGCGCCACCGTGCCGCCCCGGGTCTGCATGGCGCGGTAACGGCCCAGGATCACCCCCAGGCCCGATGAATCCATAAAGGGCATATCGTTCAGATCGATCACCAGGTGGCGGACCCGGGGATCGGCCAGCAGCGCGTCCAGATCCCGGCGGATACCGGATGCCGAGCACTGGTCCAGCTCGCCTGTCAGGCGCACCAGCAGCACATCCTGTTTGCGTACATGGGTCAGCATACATTTCCCTCCATTGCGTTTGCAGGGGTATTCCCCCCGGCCTCCCTTTTATCCTGCCTCGAAAAAGGTCGAATTATGCAAAACGGATATATTTCGTTCGCGCAGGGAAGAGCGAAAAAAGGATAATAAGGCGGAAAGGCCGCCGAAAAGCCCGAAAAAACGTTTCTGCATTTATTTTTCTTTTCTTCCTTCCATTTATATGGTTTTATGCTATAATAATAACCATCACCAGGAGAGGGGTTTGAAGAGAAGATGAGGCGTTCCTTTTTTCTTTTGATTGCGCTTCTGCTGACGGTCCTGTGCCTGCTGCCTGCTTCCGCGGGCGCGGCGCGGATATCGCTTCCCGTCAGCTTGGAAACGCTGGATGACGAGGCGCTGCTGGGCACCGATATCCAAGGGCTGGTTGAGCTTCCCGATACCGTCAGCATCGTCGGCGATCACGTATTTGACGATACGTCGGTCTATGCCCTGGATTTTCCGGCCAGCGTGACCCGCGTGGGCGCGCAGTCGTTAAGCAGCGCAGCCGCCTATGCTTATCTGCGCGGCAGCGCTTCCTACGCCGGCTTGCAGGGCATGCGCTACGTGTTTGTCGACGAGCATTTTGAAGGCCTGTTTCCCGGCAATGTGGAATGGTATGTCAGCGACGAGCTGGTGTCCGACGGCCTGTTCTATTACGGCATTGTGGAACAGGGCTCGCTGGGCTCCTATCTAAAGTTGCTGTGCGCCGTAGATAATCTGCTGATCCCGGGGGACGTTGTCATCCCGGGCGAAGTAGACGGCATTCAGGTGGGCGAGGTGGCGTACGACGCCTTTATCGGCTGCCCGCAGATTAGAACCATTTCGCTGTCCAGCGACATCAGCGTGGATGAAAATGCATTTATTTCCTGTCCTAACGCTACAATAAACCCAATATTCAACAATCAAAAACAGTTGGTTGTCTGGGCAACCGAAGCCGCCAGGGAGGTTACACTCGCCTTGATTCAAAGATTCCAAGCGCAGTATCCTAAGTACGCAGACTGGGAAATTATTCTTCAAGGTTTTAACGAAGGTAATGCCGCTGGCATGGTACTGAGCGGAAAACCTGTGGACGTATATACCTTCGCGCAGGATCAGCTGGGCGTCCTTGCGTCCCAAGGCGCGCTGGCAGCCGTTCCTGCTGCCTATACCGAAACGATAAAGAGCAGTAACGATACCGGCGCCGTAGCGGCAGCCTCCATGAACGATACCCTGTTCGCTTACCCCATCACATCGGACAACGGATATTTTCTGTTCTATGACGCTGATATCGTCACCGATCCCGACAGCCTGGAAACCATCCTGTACGACTGCGAGCGCGCCGGAACGGCCTTCTGTATGGAGCTCTCCTCCGGATGGTACAATGTGGCCTTCTTCTTCGGCGCAGGCTGCTCCATCGATTACGAATACAGCAACGGCCAATTTACCGCCTGCGATATAGACGTGGCCAACGCCAACGGCCTGAAAGCGCTGAAAGCCATGATCCAAACGGCGCAATCCCCCATTTTCGAGGACAGCTCGGAGCCCAACGATCATATAGGCGCTCTGGTCAGCGGCATGTGGTACGCAGAAAGCTTTGCGGAGCAGGCGTCAAATCCCGCCGCCGTCAAGCTGCCCACAGTCAACGGCTTCCAGCTGGGCTCCTTCGGCGGATTCAAAATGATCGGCGTCAAAGACCAGGGGGATCCCGACCGACTGAATGCCGCCCATGCCCTGGCCGCCTGGCTGTCCAGCGTGGACGCGCAGGCCCAGCGTCAAAACGCGTTGGGTTGGCTGGGCTCCAGCGCCGCCGCCCGCGCGCAGGCCGATATGCCCTGGGCTGCCCAGGGCCTGGCTGCCCAGAGCGAACTTGCCACGCCGCAAAGCATTCTGCCCGGCGACTATTGGACCGTCAGCTCCAACCTGGGAAACAGTATCGTAAACGGAGAGCTGAACGATTTGAGCGACGACGCGCTGATGGCGATATTACAGCAGTATCAAAGTGATTTGGCTGCTTTAGTACAATAAAAAAAGAAAGACAGGGAAAGAAACATGAGCAAGAAAAAGATCCGCCGTCCCCAACAGTACAAAAGGCCCCATGAGCGCACCATGAAGGAATGGTGGCAGGGGCTGAGCGATATGACCCGCAAGCGCATCATCTGGGGCTGCGTCGCCGTATTGGCCGTCATTGCGCTGCTGCTGATCTACTATTACGGCATCTATGACGACGGCTCGCTGAAGGTGAAAAACGGCGCACTGGTGAACGTGCAGGAGAACTGGCTGGTGGGCCAGCGCAGCAGCGGCAAAAACAGCACCTATTATCACTTTGCCGACGTTGACGTCCCCGAAGGGTATACGCCCGCCGATTACGCACTTAACACCGAGCTCCAGCAGGCCTTCAGCTTTGACAAAGACGATATCACCGTATCCGTTTCGCCCGTGAACAACACCGTGGACGATATGGTTGCCAGCGTGTACGAGCGCATCGGCTCCTTTGTGGGCGAAAACGGCACGGTGGGCGATCTGGGCACCTATGAAAGCAAGCTTGGCACCTGCCGGTATTTCACCTATACCAGCGCCTATCAGCTGGAGGATGGCAGCGATTACTTTGCCAAATCCATGGTGCTGTACGCGCCCAGCAACTTTAAGGATGCCTGCATCCTGATCTCGGTATCCGCTCGGGAAGACCTGGCCGAGGACGCGCTGCTCAGCGCCGCCAATGACGCCCTGAACGTGATCACGCTGCCCGCCGAAAAATAACCGATATCGCTTCTGCTCAGCAGGGAACGGACGATCCGTTCCCTGTTTTTTGTTATAGAATGAATCTATAGCTGATTATATTTTTCAGATATTGGACAACGGGCGAATCAGGCTGTATAATGCAAACCATCAAAAGCAAGGAGGCAAGCGCAATGAAGGCTGGCAACCCCTGTTTCGCCCGAATGTGGGCGGCGTGCATGCGCCGCGCGCTGCTTTGCCCTGCTGTTTTCCGAATGTGACGCCCGCGTCATTTTCCGCTTGCGCATACAAGGGAAGCAGCAAAAGCCGCTTCCCTTTATGATTGAAAAAGGTTTTGAATTTGAAAGGAGATTTCCCATGAAAAAGCTGATCGCCATCGTTTTGTCCCTGGTTTTGACCCTGTCCCTGGCCTCCGCCCTGGCCGACACCGTGACCATTGCCGTACCCAACGATCCCACCAATGAAGGCCGCGCCCTGCTGCTGCTGCAAAGCGCCGGCGTGCTGACCCTGAAGGAAGGCGCGGGCCTGGAAGCCACCAAGGCCGATATCGAAACCTCCAAGGTGGACATTGAGCTTTACGAAGTGGAAGCCGCCGTGGTTCCCAGCGTGGTGACCGACGTGGACTACGCCATCATCAACAACAACTACGCCCTGGACGCCGGGCTGAACCCCGTGGCCGATTCGCTGCTGATTGAAGACGCTGAGTCGCCCTATGTGAACGTGGTCAGCGTAAAGGAAGGCAATGAGGATTCCGACGCCGCCAAGGCCCTGGCCGCCGCTCTGACCAGCCAGAAGGTGGTGGATTACATCAACGACACCTACGGCGGCAGCGCCATCGCCACCGTAGCCGAGCCCACCGACGGCTTTGACGCTACTGTGGACTACGACGCCCTGAAGGGCAGCACCATCTCCGTGGCCGCCACCCCCGTTCCCCATGAGGAAGTATTGAAGATCGCCGCCGAGATCCTGGCCGAAAAGGATATCGCCCTGGATATCATCGTGGTGACCGATTATGTGACCCCCAACGAGTTTGTGGAGAACGGCGACGTATTTGCCAACTACTTTGCCCACCAGCCCTACCAGGATAACTTCAACGAGGGCAACGGCACCCATCTGGTGACCATCGCCGGCATCCATGTGGAGCCCATGGCCCTGTATGGCGGCCAGCAGAGCGATCTTGCCGCCCTGGGCATTGAGTAATTGACAATCCCTCCCGGTTGGAATATGATGTATATGTGCTGAAACAAACACACCGGCAGCTTTTGCCGCCGGTGTGCTTTCATGTTGTACGGAGGATCCTGTATGATTGAACTGCGCAATCTGTCCAAAAGCTTTGTTACGGCCGACGGGCCGGTGGACGCCCTCAAGCGCGTGAGCCTGACCATCCGCGACGGCGATACTTACGGCATCATCGGCATGAGCGGCGCGGGAAAAAGCACGCTGGTGCGGTGCATCAACATGCTGGAACGGCCCACCGAAGGCTCGGTCGTCTGGGACGGCATCGACCTGGGCAAGCTCACTAAAAAGGAGATCCAGCAGGTTCGCCACCAAATCACCATGATCTTCCAATCCTTTAACCTGCTGATGCAGCGGACCTGCCTTGAAAACATCATGCTGCCGCTGAAGCTCACCCACGTGCCCCGTGCAAAGGCTCGCGCGCGGGCGCTGGAGCTTTTGGATACGGTGGGCCTTCCCGACAAGGCCAACGCCTATCCGGCCCAGCTTTCCGGCGGACAGCAGCAGCGCGTGGCCATCGCCCGCGCCCTGGCAACCAATCCCAAGGTGCTGCTGTGCGACGAGGCCACCAGCGCCCTGGACCCCAAAACCACCCATGCCATCCTGGAGCTGATCCGCGATATCAACCGCACCATGGGGATCACGGTGATCGTGATCACGCATCAGATGAGCGTGGTGCAGGAGATCTGCAACCGCGTGGCCATTCTGGAAAACGGCGCCGTGGTGGAGGAGGGCGAGGTAAGCCAGGTATTTTCCAATCCCCGGGCTGCCGCCACCAAAGCGCTTGTATATCCCGACGTGGCCAAGGGCATGGAGCCCGATGAGGGTGAAAGCGCCCAGACCGTCCGCGTGGTATTCCAGGGCAACGACGCCTCCAAAAAGCCCATGATCGCCTCCATGGCCATCGACTGTCATATCGCCGCCACCATCCTGTCCGCCACCACGCGCACGCTGAACGGCAAAGCCTACGGCAATATGCTGCTGCGCATTCCCGGCGGGCCGGACGAGCTGGCCCGCGCCGTCAAATACCTGAGCGCCGAACCCAACGTGGTGGTTCAGGTGGACGCTGAATATGCGCCCGCAGACCAGAGCAGCGAGGAGGCCCAGCATGAATAATTATATTGCCACCTATTATAACGCCGATAAGCTGGCGAAGGCATGGGCCGTTATCCGCAATGATTTTCTGCGCGAGACCGGGACCACGCTGTATATCACGCTGATGGCCACGCTTTTCGCCATCCTGATCGGTCTGCCGCTGGGCGTGATCCTGGTGACAGGCGATCAAAAGGGCATTCGCCCGTTGCCCAAGCCCTTGATGGCCTTCCTGAACGGCCTGATCAACCTGCTGCGCTCGGCGCCCTTCATCATCCTGATCGTTGTACTGATGCCCATCACCCGGGCCATCGTGGGCCGCGCCGTGGGCAATACCGCCGTGATCGTGCCGCTGATCATTGCCGCCTTCCCCTTCGTGGCGCGGCTGGTGGAGGGTTCGCTGCGGGAGGTCAATCCCAACATCATCGAAATGTCCCTGTCCATGGGCGCCACCACCTGGGAAACCGTTTTTCATGTGATGCTGCCCGAAAGCGTGCCCTCGCTGATCACCAGCTTTACCACGGCCATCACCACCATCCTGGGCTATACCGCCATGAGCGGCGCGGTGGGCGGCGGCGGCCTGGGCAACCTGGCCATCACCCAGGGCCAGCAGCGCTACAACCAGGCCGTGCTGCTGGCCGCCCTGATCGTGCTGGTGCTGCTGGTGCAGGTGTTCCAGAGCTTTGGCACCTGGCTGGCAAGGAAGGCGGACAAGCGGATCAAGGAATGACGCGCAGGGCTGTGTTTACTCTAATCCACATCAAGCAGAAATTGGCAGGGGAACGATAAGGGGCGCTGCCCCTTATAATCCCTGCCAGGGAGGGAAACCCCTCCCTGGACCCGGCTGCGGCGGATGTTTCTTGGC
>JAFUDW010000213.1 GCA_017464225.1 Clostridia bacterium
CACTTGCCTTTTTCATAGCCTCAGACGGCCTCTTTACGCAAACCCAAAAGCTAAACTGGCGGAAATTGTTTGATAGTGTCGTCTACCTTGTTCGCCGGGATGGGTCCAGGGTATGAAATACCCTGGCGCGGGATCATAAGGACCGCGGAGGTCCTTATCGTTCCCCATGCAAATTTTTGTCTATAAGAATTTAATTAGAGATCAGTATTAAGGGGCTCAAAGCGCCTGGAAAGGCTGCCAGTGGCAGCCTTTCAGCGTAGAGCGGGCCGGAAGGCCCCGGACGCGGAGGCCCTTATCGTATCTCCCCCCTCCCCCTTCAAGGTTCCGTTCGCATGGATCATACTTGCTTTTTGTATATCTCCTTACGCCGCGCTTTCAAACTGGCTGTTGTACAGCTCTGCGTAAAAGCCGCCTTTCTTCAAAAGCTCCTCATGGCTGCCCTGCTCCACGATATCGCCGTCCCGGATCACCAGAATGATATCGGCATTGCGGATCGTGGACAGGCGGTGGGCGATCACAAAGCTGGTGCGGCGCTCCGTCAGGCGGTCCATGGCCTGCTGGGTGATCAGCTCTGTGCGCGTATCCACCGAAGAGGTGGCCTCGTCCAGGATCAGCATAGGGCTGTTCTGTATCATGGCTCGGGCGATGGTCATCAGTTGCTTTTGTCCTGCCGATATGGCGGTATTATCGCTGAGCACCGTATCATAGCCATTGGGCAGCGCTTTGATGAAGGAATGGATACCGCAGGCCTTGCAGGCCGCTTTCATCCGTTCCTCGCTGACGCCCTGGGTATTATACAGCAGGTTTTCGCGCACGGTGCCCTCAAACAGCCAGGTATCCTGCAGCACCATGCCAAATTGGTCATGGACCTCCGCCCGGCTCATATCGGTGGTTTTTATTCCGTCAATCAATATTTCGCCGCCGGTGGTTTCATAGAAGCGCATCAGCAGATTGACCAGGGTGGTTTTGCCCGCGCCTGTGGGCCCTACGATGGCCACCTTCTGCCCAGGCTGCACGTGCACCGAAAAGTCCTTGATAACGGTTTCCTCGGGCTTATCGGGATAGGCAAACTTCACATGGCGGAATTCCACCTCGCCTCGGGGCGCGCCTTGCAGCCTGTGCTCCGCGCCTTCGCCGCGCATTTCCTCCTCGTTCAGAAATTCAAATACGCGCTCGGCCGCGGCGGCAGCCGACTGCATGTTGGTCATTGCCTGGGCAATCTGCTGCACCGGGCTCTGGAACTGGCGCACATAGATCATGAAGGCGGTGATAACTCCGAAGGTGATCACATTGTTCATGGCCAGCGCCGCGCCCACCACGCACACCGCTACATAGCCGAAATTGCCGATAAACGTCATCAGCGGCATCATCAGGCCGCCCAGAAATTGGGATTTGAAGTTGGCCTCGCGCACAGCCTCGTTCATGACGCCGAAGGTCTCCTTCACCTTCCGCCCGGCATTGGCGGTCTGAATGATATCGTGGCCCGTGTACATTTCCTCAATGTAGCCGTTGAGCTCGCCCAGGTTTTTCTGCCGGGCCACAAAATACTTCTGGCTTTTGCCCATGATGACCATCATAACGGCCATGGCCAGCAGCGTGGAAAGCACCGACGTGCCCGCCATGATCCAGTTGGTGACCACCATCATGATCAAACAGCCCACGAACTGCGCGATGGAGGATACGATGGACGCCAGGGAATTGGACAGCGAGCTGCTGATGGTATCCACATCGTTGGTCACCCGGGACAGCACATCGCCATGCTCATGAAAATTGAAATAGCTCAGGGGCAGGCGGTTGATCTTTTCCACGATATCCCGGCGCATGCGCTTTGATAAGCGCTGATTAAAGCCCGCCGTCAGATAATGCTGCAAAAAGGTAAACAGCGCGCTGCATCCGTACAGCGCCATCAGCAGCAGCGCAACCCGGGCAATGCCATTCAGGTCAATACCGGTCATGAGACCGGAAGCGATCAGGTCGGTGATCCGGCTGATCTGCTTAGGGCCGATAATGGTCAGGATCGCGCCGCCCGCAGCCAATATCATGGCAATAACGATCACCCGAAGATCGCTGCGGCAGTAACGCATCAGATCGTTCAGCGCTTTGCGCAGATCGTGGGGCTTTTCAGCCACCCTGCCAGGGCCCATATGGCCCCTTCTACGGTTGTTTCCCTGCATTTATATCGCCTCCAATTCGGTCTGGGACAGCTGGGACAGGGCGATCTCCTTATAAACATCGCAGGTACGCAGGAGCTCCTCGTGGGTTCCGCTGCCCACCGCGCGGCCCTCGTCCAGCACAATGATGCGGTCGGCATGCTGAATGGTGCCGATGCGCTGGGCCACGATCAGGCAGGTGGTTCCTTTCAAATCGGTATTCAGCCGCTTGCGCAGCGCCGCGTCGGTGCGATAATCCAGCGCTGAAAAGGAATCGTCAAAGATCAGTATTTCGGGCCTGCGGGCTATGGCCCTGGCGATGGATAAACGCTGCTTCTGACCGCCGGACAGGTTTGCGCCGCCCTGCGCCACGGCAGCTGCCATGCCGCCGGGCAGGTTCTCCACAAAATCGCTGGCCTGCGCGATATCCAGCGCGTCGCGGGCGTCTGATTCCGTCAAATCATGCCCGGCTTCGCCAAAGGTCAGGTTTTCGGATACCGTGCCCGAAAACAGCACGGCCTTTTGGGAGATATAGCCGATTTTATTGTAAAGCTGAGAAAAGGTATAGCTTTTGATATCGGCGCCGTCCAGCAGGATTTCGCCCGCGGTGGCGTCGTAGAGCCTGGCGGCCAGCGAAACCAGCGTGGTTTTGCCGCTGCCGGTGGCACCGATGAAGGCCACGGTCTGTCCGGGCTCAACGGTAAAGCTGATATGCTGCAGGCAGTCCTCCGCCGCGTCCCCATACCGGAAAGACACGTCCCGGAATTCTATAGCGCCTTTCCGCGTCCCCTGAGCGCCTTTCCCCTCCTTAACGGATGGGGACGCTGCCAGCACCTCCTCGATACGGGCAGCCGATACCTGCGCGCGGGGCAGCATCATAAAAATCATGATCAGCATCATAAAGGACATGACCACATAAATGGCATAAGAAGAAAACACCACTACCTCGCTGAACATGGCGATGCGCTCCTGAATCGCCGCCATCCCGGTAGGCGCGATGGCCTCCACCAGCGACGCCCCCAACCAATAGATGCCCAGCGAAAGCCCGCTCATCACCAGCGAGATCACAGGCATCAGCACCGCCATTCTCCGGGAGGTATACAGCTGGGTGGCCATCAGGTTTTGATTGGCAGTTTCAAACTTATCCTCCTGATACTGTTCGGCATTGAAGGCGCGGACGATGCGAAGGCCGGTCAGGTTTTCCCGGGTGACGCGGTTCACATCGTCGATCTGCTGCTGCACAAAGCGGAACTTGGGCAGCACCATGCGCATGAGCGTCAGGATCACAATGACGATCACCAGCACGGCGGCTGCCGTTACCAGCGACAGCTGCCAGCTTTTCCCCACGATCTTGAGAATGGCCCATACCGCCATGATGGGCGCTTTGATCATGACCTGCAGGCCCATGGCCACCAGCATTTGGATTTGGGTGATATCGTTGGTGGTGCGGGTGATCAGGCTGGCGGTGGAAAAGCGCTTGATCTCGGCGGCGCCAAAATCAGTGACCTGGTGAAACACCCTTTCTCGCAGCGTATAGCTGAAATTGGATGCCAGACGGGCGGCAAAATAGCCCACCACTACCGAAAGCGCGGCGCTGCCCAGCGCGCAGGCCAGCATCTTGGCTCCGGAGATCCAGATATCGGCCATGGCGCTGCCCGGCGTGACGATCAGCTGGGTGATATCGCTCATGTAATCAGGCATGGTCAGATCAAACCACACCTGACCGGCCACCAGCAGCAGGCAGAGCAGCGCATAGCCTCTGTCCTTTCGCTTCATGAAGCGGAATATTTTCCACATAGACGCTGTTTCCTTTCAAATTCAATCACAGCAATGGCCATGCTCCCGCATGTACCGATCGCTGATATCCAGCATTTTTTTATACAAGCGCAGCAGCTCCAGCGTATCCTCCCGGCCCAGCGCCATGAGGAACCCACCGATCATGCCGCATACCTCTTTCTTTTTCGCATTGATCAGCTCCATGCCCGCCTCCGATATGGCGGCCACAACGCTTCGCCTGTCGCTTGGGCTCATGGTGCGGGTGACATACCCCTTTTTTTCCAGGGTGTTGAGCATATTGGCCACTCCGCCCGAGCCGATCTGTAGATCGCGGCTGATCTGTCCGGCTGTAACGCCTTCTTCCCGTTCAGATAGATACAGCAGCATGCCGCACTCGCCGGCGGACAGGCTGCTCATATCCCGGTGGATGGGCCGCCGCCGGGTATGGATGGTCAGCGCGATCAGCTCCTCTGCTGCCTGAGTAAAAAATAGTTCATCCTGCAAGATTCTCACCTCGTGAGATATTATATGCGGCGCACCGCCTTTTGTCAACAGCCGCAATGCTGAAGAACAGGCAGAGAAAAATGGGATCCGGAAGGAAATGCCCCCACGGATCCCATATGATCACAGGCAAAGAAAAAGCTTACAGCTCCGCCTCCAGCCGCACGCAGCGGCCCACCACCTTGACCTCGTCGATGGCCGAAACCTCGCTTTCGCAGGCGGCGTCGTAGCGCTGGAGCAGTACCTTGAAGTTATCCAGCTGCTTGATCACACGCAGCACGCGGCCCAGCGGCGTTTGGATCAGCATCATGGCGCCGTCCACCGGCGCGACGGCGGGCACCACCAGCACCAGATCGCCCCGGGTAACGCGGAAACCACGCATATCGTTATCGGGGGCCATGAAATAGAACACCTTCTCCGGGGAGGCGTTTTCGATCTTGCCGTTTTCCACCGGCAGTAAGCGATGGCCCACCTCCTTCATGACGGCGTTATACACCGGCACGCGCCTGAGCACGCTGCTCAGTGCGTCCAGCCAGATGGAGCCGCTCACGCCGGCCTCCTCAGTGGAGGCCACCTTTTCAGCCTCGGGGCGGGCCTTGGCAATTCTGCGCTGGGTGGCCTGCGCGCGGCTCACCTGCTCGGAAGCCGATTGCAGGTCCACCGTGGCGGCAATATCCTCCAGGCTGAAATCGGCCTCGGTCTGCTGCTGCATGCCCATGGATTTCAGGATGCGCCGCGCCTGATCGTCGGCGATGATTTTGGTGCCGGCCTCCACCGCCAGCAGATAGCTTTCGCTTACGCCGCACTTGCGGGCCACCTGCTTGGCGCTCAGCCCTCTGCGGCCCCGTTCCAGCTTGATCAGATCACCCAGTCTGCTCATGCGTTCCCTCCCAAAGAATCACAGATCGCCTGTACAAAGGCGTCAAGCTCGCCCGCCTGCTCGGGCGCAAGGGCGGACTTCAGCGTCAGCACGGGCTCGGCAAATGTAAAGCCCTTGAGCCCTTCCAGGATGGCCTTCATACCCGCAGCGCTGTTGGGCGCCCAGGAACCGTTCTGGATCATAAATACCGTGCGGTTGGCCAGCGTATGGGCGGCTATATCGTGCAGCAGGTTTTCCATTTTGACGAACACGCCGTTATTGTAGGTGGGAGAAGCCAGCAGCAGATGGCTGTATTTGAATACCTCCGCCAGGATATAGGAGGGATCGGCCGCAGACACATCGCGCAGGACGCACTTGATCCCCCGCTCCCGAAGCTTTGCGGCAACGGCCTGCGCCGCGTTCATGGTATTGCCGTAGACCGACGCGCAGGCGATCAGCACGCCCTGTTCCTCGGGCTGATACTTGCTCCACAGGTCATACTTGGCGATCAGCCGATCCATATCCTTGCGCCACAGGAAGCCGTGCAGCGGGCAGATGCGCGCCGCATCCAGACCGGCGGCTTTTTTGAGCAGGCCCTGCACGGGCGTTCCATACTTGCCCACGATATTGGCGTAATACCGGCGGGCTTCGTCCAGATAATCGCGGAAGAAATCAACCTCGTCGGCAAACAGCGCGCCGTCCAATGCGCCAAAGTGGCCAAAGGCGTCGGCGCTGAACAGCGTACGGTCGGTCTCGTCAAAGGTAACCATCACCTCGGGCCAGTGCACCATGGGCGCCATCATGAATTTCAGCGTATGGCGTCCGCAGTTCAGCGTATCGCCCTCCTTGACCAACCGGGCGCGGGCCGAAATATCCGTGCCGGTAAACTGCTTGATCATGGCGGCGGCCTTGGCGGTGCAGACCACCTGCGCGTCGGGGTACAGCGCGAGTGCTCGGCTCAGGGAAGCGCTGTGATCGGGCTCCATGTGCTGAACCACAATATAATCCAGCTTTCGCCCGCTCAGCACGTGCGCGACGTTTTCAAAGAACAGCTCGGCCACCGAACGGTCCGCCGTATCCATCAGCACGGTCTTTTCATCCAGCAGCAGGTAATTGTTATAAGCGATCCCATCGGGGATGGGATGCGCGGCCTCAAAGAGCGGCGCGCGGCGGTCACTGCCGCCAACATAATACAAATCAGGCGTTACGCTTTTTACGCAGTGCATGGTGTCCCTCCAGTTTTTGTTAGTGCGTTTTTATTATAACACGGATATGGCGCCTTTGCACAGGAATATTTGCCTTGTAAATCAAAAACAAATGGCGTATAATGGCTGCATTGTCGCCTTTATTGAATTTTGCATGCTTACAGGAGAGCGCTGATCATGATTTTCGGACGGCATATCAACCGCTATTACCTCAAATACGGCGTTTACCTGCTGCTGGGCCTTCTGTCCCTGGGCACGGTGGACTATTTGCAGCTGCTGATCCCCAATCTTTACCAGATGGTGGTCAACGGCATCAACACCGGCACGGTAACGCTGGACGGCGCCCAAATCGCCTTCGATATGGATTTTCTGCTGAACCGGATATGCATGCCCATGGTGGGCATCATCCTAGCCATCGTGGCCGGGCGCTTTCTCTGGCGCATCGCCTTTTTCGGCTCGGCAATCCGCGTGGAGGCCGATCTGCGGGACAAGATGTTTGATACCTGCAAGGATCTGAGCCGGCAATACTATCAGATCAACAAAGTAGGCAGCCTGATGAGCCTGTTCACCAACGATCTGGACACCGTACAGGAGTGCTTCGGCTGGGGCATCATGATGTTCTTTGACGCGGTGCTGCTGGGCGTGCTGGCCGTAAGCAAAATGCTGCGCATGAGCGTGCCGCTGGCCCTGCTCTCGCTGCTGCCCATGGCCATCCTGATGGCCTGCGCCACGGTGGTGGGCCGCAATATGGAGCGCAAATGGGATATCCGGCAGGAGGCGTTCTCCAAGCTCAGCGATTTCAGCCAGGAAAGCTTTTCCGGCATCGCGGTCATAAAGGCCTTCGTCAAGGAAACCAGGGAGCTGATGGCCTTCAAGGCGCTCAACGTGGAAAATGAAAACGCCAATATTGACCACACAAAAACCGCCGTGCTGCTGCGCATCCTGGTGACCCTGTTTGTGGAAAGCGTGATCTGCATCATTCTGGGCTTCGGCGGCTATCTGGTATATAAGGGCGTTTTCAACGCCGGGCAGCTGGTGGAGTTTATCGGCTATTTCACCTCGGTGGTATGGCCCATCATGGCGGTTTCCGAGCTCATCGATATGACCAGCCGGGGCCGCGCCAGCCTGGAGCGCATCGGCGAATTGCTGGACGCCAAGCAGGACGTACAGGACAAACCGGACGCAAAGCCCCTTGAAAGCGTTCGCGGCGATATTGAATTTCGCCATCTGACCTTCCGGTATCCGGGCGGGGAGTTTGACGCCCTGGAGGATGTATCCTTCACCATCCGCGCCGGGGAAAGCGTGGGCATTGTGGGCAAGACCGGAAGCGGCAAGACCACGCTGGTGGACCTGATCCTGCGCACCTATAACGTGCCTGACGGCACGCTGTTTATAGACGGTCACGATGTGAACGATATCACCATCCATTCGCTGCGGGCGGGCTGTGCCTATGTGCCCCAGGATAACTTTCTGTTTTCCGATACCATTGAAAACAATATTGCCTTCGGCGCGGAGCAGAAGGATCCGGACGCCGTGGCGCTGGCGGCGCGGCTGGCCGACGTGCACGACAACATCAGCGAGTTCCAGGACGGTTACGCCACCGTGCTGGGCGAGCGCGGCGTAACGGTATCCGGCGGGCAAAAGCAGCGCATTTCCATTGCGCGGGCGCTGATGCGCGACGCGCCCATCCTGCTCCTGGACGATTCCGTTTCGGCGGTGGATACCAAAACCGAAAAGACGATCCTGGAAAACCTGAAACAGACCCGGCAGGGCAAAACCACGCTGCTGATCGCCCACCGCATCACCACCATTGAGCATATGGACAAGATCCTGTTCATCGACGAGGGTCGTTTGGCCGCCGCGGGGACCCACAGCCAGCTGATGGACGCCTGCCCGGCCTACCGCAAAATGGTGGAGCTGCAAAAGCTGGAAGAGGAAGGAGGCGTTGAGAATGCGTGAGTATTTGCCCATCCTGATCGTGGCGGCCATCATCGGCGTTTTCACCGCCGTTTTTCTCACCGTTTTCCTGCTGGAAAAGAATCGGAAGGAGAGCATGGGCTATGATCGGCATATGGCCGACCGGGAGATCGTCCGCCGCCTGCTGCGCTATGCCAAGCCCTACCGGAAGAACTTCGCGCTGGTGTTTTTTGTGATGCTGCTCTCCATCGGCTATGATCTGATATCCCCGCTGCTGGTGGGGCACATTGAGGAAACGGTGAAGGATACCTTTGCGCTCAGCTATCTTTTCTCCGTGGTGGCGGTATACGCCGGTATCCTGATCGTCAGCCTGATTTGCACCTATATACAGGCCATGGTGCTGCAAAAAACCGGGCAAAAGATCCTGTCAAGCATCCGCGAGGATGTGTTCACCCATATTGAAAGCCTGAGCCATGAACAGCTCAACAACATCCCCGTAGGCAAGCTGGTGACCCGCGTTTCCAATGATCCCAACGCCATTTCCTATATGTTCACCAACATTCTGGTAACGCTGGTAAAAAACATCATGGTCATCTTTGGCGTACTGGGCGCCATGCTGACGCTCAATTTCGCTTTAACGCTGATGGTGCTGTGTTTTGTGCCCTTTGTGGTGCTCTTTACGGTGATCTTCCGCAAGTTCAGCCGCAAGGTGCACCGCCGCGTCAACGACGCCACAACCGACATCAACACCTACCTGTCCGAAAACCTTTCCGGCATCAAGATCACCCAGATCTTCAACCGGGAAGATAAAAAGATGGCCGATTTTCTGGAAAAAAGCCGAACGCTCAAACGCGCCAAACAGGCGCGCATGCTGGTATTCGGCATCTTCCGGCCCATGGTGTATATGCTGTATATCTCATCGGTGATGTGCCTTTTGTACATGGGCGGGCGCGCCGCGATCCAGGGGCACGGCTATCTGGGCCAGGCACTGAGCAGCGGCGTGATCGTCACCTTTTACATGTATATCTCCAAGTTTTTTAACCCCATCCAAACGCTGGCCGAGCAGTTTGACATGCTTCAGCGCTCCTTCGCCTCGGCGGAAAAGATATTCACCATTCTGGATATCGTGCCCGAGGTGGTGGACGCACCCGACGCCATGGAGCTGAGCGAGATCAAGGGCGAAATTGAGTTCCGCGACGTCTGGTTCAGCTATAAGCCCGACGAATGGGTATTAAAAGGCGTCTCCTTCCACATTCAGCCCCGGCAGACCGTAGCCTTTGTAGGGGCGACGGGCAGCGGCAAAACCACCATTCTTTCGCTGATCTGCCGCAATTACGATATCCAGAAAGGGCAGATCCTGATCGACGGCATCGATATCAAAAAGATCAGGATCTCCTGCCTGCGCAGGCATTTTGGACAGATGCTCCAGGATGTGTTCCTGTTCAGCGGCGATATCCGCAGCAATATCCTGCTGCGCAGCGAGGGGATCAGCGATGAAGAGGTATTGGACGCCTGCCGCTATGTGAACGCCGATAAGTTTATCTGCCGCCTGGAAAAGGGGCTGGATGAACCCGTGCGCGAGCGTGGCAATAATTTCTCCGCGGGCCAGCGGCAGCTGCTCTCCTTCGCCCGTACCATCATCCACAAGCCTTCCGTGATCATCCTGGACGAGGCCACCGCCAACATCGATACCGAAACCGAGCTGCTGATCCAGGACAGCCTGGAAAAAATCAGGAACATCGGTACCATGCTGATCGTGGCCCATCGCCTGTCCACCATTCAGCATGCCGACAACATCATCGTGCTGTCGGGCGGCCAGATCATGGAACAGGGCGACCATCAAGCGCTGCTGCACCAGCATGGCATGTACTACCAGCTTTACACTCTCCAGTTCAGCCGGGAACAGCTGATGGGCGCATGATATTCGACAGAGGTTAAAACCCAAAGACTGGAATTTGGTGAGGAGGAAACGTTAAGAGGCGCTGCCCCTTAAAAACCCTGCTGGGGTGCAAGTTTTCCGGGGTCTTCCGGCCCGCTTCTCGCTGAAAACCACCCCAAGGGAAGGTTTTCCGGGCGCTCGAAGCCCCCATCCCCCGCCAGTTGCGGATGTTGCATGTGTACTCCTCCAGGCAATCTCCCGCAGATAATTGGAATGGGCTTGGCGCAAAGAGCGCACCGGAAATACGCCGCAACACAAGAACGACTGGATACGAGCAAGCTCGATCCAGCCGTTTTGCTTATGCGGCTATGACGCTTTTGCGTCATTGACGTCGGCAAGCCGCCGTCATTTCTGGCGCGGTTAGCATGTTTGGAATTTCAACATCATGCCACAGTCTGAGGTCGGCACGCGCAGCGGGCCAAGGATTGCGCAGCAATCCCGAAAAAGGCATGGGACGCCAGATAGAGCTTGCTCCAATCTGTCGGCTCTTGCCTTTTTCTTTGCCTCAGACGGCCTTTACACGTCACCACTTTCAGCTTAAATGGTGGAAGTTGTTTGATAGTGTCATCAAGACTGTTCGCCGGAATGGGTGCAGGAGGCGAAGTCTCCTGGCGCAGGTTTATAAGGGCCGCGGAGGCCCTTATCGTTCCCCCCGCAAGCTCCTATCAACACCCATTCTCAATCATACATCAATCATTATCCAGCGCTTCCAGCCCCCGGCGCGCCTCAGGCTTGCTGTCGCCATGCCGGACAAACAGCATGGTAATAAAAGCCAGGGCCACAAACACCGCAGCGTAGGGGAACAGCGTGGTCATGCCGGCCTTGTCCATCAGCGCGCCGCTGAGGTAGGGCGTAACGGTCTGGGCAGCCATGCTGGCGGTGTAATAATAGCCGGTGTAGCGGCCAATATCGCCGCCGCGGCACATTTCCACTACCATGGGGAAGCTGTTGACATTGATGGTGGCCCAGGCAATGCCCGCCAGGGCGAACATGGCGTTCATCACCAGCGCGCTGCTGTCAGCCCGCAGGAAGGACGCCACCAGGAAAGCCGTGGCCAACATCACCACACCGGCCAGGATGGTCTTTTTGCGGCCCACGCGGCTGGCGATGATGCCCACCGGCAGGTAGCTGATGATGGCCGCCGCCTGGGCGATGATCAGCGTCATATTGAAATCGCGGTTCAGCACTTTCCCGGCATACACGCTGTACTTGCTGGTAACGGCGTTGTAGCCCATGAACCACAGCACGATGGAGAGCAGGATAAAGATCAGGCTGCGCTTTTCGGCCGCGCCTAGCTTCTGCCCCTTGCCCGTGGGCTCTTCCTCCTCAACAATGCCAAACCTGGCGCTCTCCTGACGCATCTCCTTCGCCCATTTCTTTTCCCGGACAAAGATCACGAAAATGCCCAGAGAAATCAGCATGATCCCGGCCACAATGGCAAAGAAGCTGCGATAGGGCATCAGTGCGTTCTTAGCCGCGCCGGTGGCGAATACCATGCCCAGCGCCAGGATGATGATGCCGCCCGCGCTGCCCATCAGGTTAATGATGGCGTTGCCTTTGCTGCGCAGGGGCTTCATGGTCACATCGGGCATCAGCGCCACGGCAGGGCTGCGGAAGGTGGCCATGGCGATCAACAGCAGCAGCAGGATACCGATGAACAGGATCAGCGGCGTGCGGTTGGCCGCCGTCTGGGCATGGGCATACGCCTGACGGGCCGGGGCCACGTAGGTGATATACTCCGGCGTATCCAGCGTCATGGCCATGAAACGCTCCCGGCTGATGGCGGTAACGCCCTCGGCGGCGTCATCGGCCAGCACAAACCTTTCGCCCTCGGGAGTCATCAGATCGGTATCATACGTAAAATCGTACAGCGTGGTAAGCGCCTCGGGGGTATCCATGCCCTGTATATCGCTCAGGCTCTTGAGCTGCAGGCTGTCAGCCCAGCTCAGGGCAAACAGCAGCACAGCCGCGGCAATGGTGCCAAACAGGATAAAGGGCGTGCGGCGGCCCAGCTTGCTCCGGCACTTATCGGAGATAGCGCCAAAAAGCGGAAGCATGAACAGCGCCAGAATGTTGTCCAGCGCCATAATGATGCCGCTGTTGGCCTGGTTCATGCCAAACTTATCGGTCAGTATTTTGGGGATCAGATTATCATAGGCCTGCCAAAAGGCGCAGATCAGAAAAAAGGCAAAGCCCACCAGCAGCGTACGCTTATAGGACAGCTTCATCATGGAACCTCCCATGCTGTTTTTTTCCATTGTACGCCATTTTCCGCCGGATTGCAACATAAAGCACGCAAAAGGCCGCGCCCCGAAACGGAGCGCGGCCTTGAATGCGGTGGGAAAAACGGATCACTCAGCCTTGGTCAGCGAGGTAGCCTGCAGGTTGGCGCCGTTGTACCAGTACAGGAAGCCTTCCAGGTCGATCACATCGCCCACGTTCATCGCTTCCACAGCCTTGTACACGTCGGTATCGTTGCCGCAGAGATAGAACTCCACGCAGAACTCATAGGTTTCGCCGTCCTTGGACACTTTGAAGTACAGGTCGTCGGTCTTGTCCGCTTCGTTCTTGTAGGCAAAAGCCTTGCCGGTATCGTCATAGGCTTCCACGGTAACGCCCTTCACGGCTACCAGCTCGTTCTGATGGTCGATCAGCTCTTCCTTGCTCAGCAGGTCGGTTACATCGAAGGCTTCGGCGATGAAGGGATCGGCCTCGATCGCTTCAAAGCTGGCGTCGGTGATTTCCACCTCGCCGGACCATTCGGACTTATAGCCGTTCACGCGAACCTTGGTGCCGGGGATCAGGGCGTCGTAGTCTTCCTGGGAGATGGGCAGCTCGTACACGAAGTACGCGCCGTCTTCAGCCTGCAGGTAGATGGTGGCCTTGTCGGCCCACCAGGACTGCTTGGCCTGCACATACGCCTCAATAGTCACTTCGCTGTCCAGCTCGGCAGCCACGTAATCGGCATGGGACATCACGGTATTCTCGGCCACCGCGCAGGCGGTCAGGGCCAGCATCATCATGGCCAGGGCAAACGCCAGGATCTTTTTCATGGTATTCTCTCCTTTGATTTTATTCGGGAACCGTCCCTATTATACCCAAAATGCCCCGCTAAGTAAAGAGCGCTTCAGCTTTTTTTACTTTTCCTTTTGATCGCGCCGCGGAGCCAGAAGGCCGCGATCAGCGCCCAGGCTGCGGCCAGCGCCGACAGCATGGTCACCGCCGTGCCCGGCAGCGGCCCCATATCCGGCGCGGCAGCCTCTTCCGTCTCCCCGGCGGCTTGCTGCGGAACGATCTGATCCAGGCGGTACAGGCTGTTGATCTGATCATAGAGCGAATCCATAAAGCTGTCATCCACCGTTTTTTTGCGGCGGACGGCCTTGGCCACTTCCTCGATCAGCTGGCCCGACGCGTCGCGCAGCGAAGCCGAACCGTTGAATACAGGCGTGACAAAGGTATTGGCGGTGTTGGCCATGAGCAGTTCGGCGGCGTCCAGCTTGACGCTGTAATACTGGTCGTTGTCCTCGCCCTTTCGGGACAGGTAATCCAGATAGCTTGCATCCTGCTGCGCCTTGATCGTCACGGGCACGTAGCCCTCGGTTTCGGAATAGGCGATCTGCACGTCGTTGCTGATCAGATATTGGGCGAAAAGCCAGCTGGCCAATACCACCTGGTGATCCTCCTTGTTGAACACGCATACCGACGGGCCCTGGGAAATCATCACCGGATGCTCGGGATCAAACTGCGGCACGGGACGCACGGCGATCTCAAACTCGGTCACCTGATCGGCGGCGATATCCATATGCGGGGCGTTTGTGCCCATCCAGGTGGCGCCCGCCGTGGAATCAACGGCGAAAACGCACTGTCCGGCGTTGAGGAAATTGCCGGGATAGCTGCTGATCTTGAAGGTGGAAAAGGCGCCCGTCTGCACGTGGTCGCGCACGGTATAGAGCAATTGCTTTGTGGTATCGTTAAAGATCTGGATCTCGCCCGCATCGGTGGAATAGGGCGCGTTCAGCTGCCTGAGCATCTGGATCATCATGTTGTCCGTGGATTTATAGATGAAGGGGATCATGGTCTTCTGCCCATTGAGCAGATAGGTGCCTGTTTCATCCTTTTTCGCCGCGGCGTCCGATACCTCCCATACGAAGTCCCATGTGAGCACGTCCGGCAGCGTATACCCCAGCTGCTCCACAAAGGTTTTATTGATGTAGAGCGCTTCGGTGGAGCGCATATAGGGCAAAGCGTAATAGCTGTCGCCGATCCTGCACTCCTCCAGGAACTGGGGCACGATCTCGTCCTTGCGCGGGCTGTCAAAGCGTACCTCGCTGCCGCCCAGGCCGTAACGGACGTCGGCAAACAATTCGTCCAGCGGCGCCACTACGTTGCTGCCCGTCAGATAGGTGGCGATATGATCGGGATAGGTGATGCACACATTGGGCGTGGTGCCCGTGGCAATGTTGGTGATCACGTCGTTATAGATGCGGCTGTAATCGGTATACAGGCGCATATTGACATGGATATTGGGGTACAGCGCCTCAAAATCGGCGATGGCCTTTTCATAGATGGCCGTTTGCGTTTTGTTGGTATCGTTCTTGGCCCAGAAGGTCAGCTCATACCCGCGGCTCTCGTCAAAGGCCTCGGGGATCGCAAAGGCGCTGGAATTGCGGGAGCCGTGGCACCCGGCCAAAGGCAGGCACAGCGTGCACAGGAGCAGCAGGGCCAGTATTTTTTTTGCCGTTTTCATCCCTTGGTACCTCCCCGGGACACCCCGGCCATCACTTTGCTGCGGAACATCAGGAAAAGCACGATCAGCGGCACCGAGATCACCACCACCGCGGCCATCATGGCGGGGATATTCTCGCGGCCAAAGCCGTTTTCGCGGATCTCCTGAATGCCGTTGGACACCAGGAAATAGCGGGAATCGTCGGTGATCAGCCGCGGCCATACGTAACTGTTCCAGCATTCGATGACCTTGAGGATCACAATGGTCACCAGCGTGGGCTTGGAAATGGGGATCATCACCCGCGTCAGGTATTCAAAGTCCGTGGTGCCGTCCACCCGGGCGGCGCGGTACAGTTCATCGGGGATCTGCTCAAAGTTCTCCTTGAGCAGATAGATATAGAATACCGAGGTCACCGAAGGCAATATCAGTCCCGTAAATGTATTGCGCAGGTGCAGGTTGGTAATGGTGACAAAGTTGGTGATCACCACCAGTTCGCTCGGGATCATCATCAGCGACAGGAACAGCGTAAAGGCGATCTGCCTGCCCGCGAATTCAAGCCTGGCAAAGGCGAAGGCCGCCGGAACGATCACCACCATCATGAGCCCGGTGGTGATCACGGTAAAGATCACGGTATTCAGGAAATACCTTCCCAACGGCACGGCGGTAAAGGCGTCCTTATAATTCTGCAGCGTGGGCGAAAGCGTAATGAATTTGGGAATATACTCGGCGTTATAAGCGCTGTAGCTCTTGAGCGAGGACAGCACCATCCAATAAAAGGGAAACAGCACGATCAACGCCCATACCGTCAGGAAAAAGTAATCCGCCGTTTTAAAGGCGCGCTTGCGGGCCGCGGCGCGGCGTTCGATCCTGTCAAAATCAAGTTTGTTCTGCATACCGTCACCGCCTTAATACTGCACGTTCTTTTTGCTGATCATCAGATTGATGCAGGTGATGGTCAGCACGATGGCAAACAGGATCAGCGCGGCCGCCGAGGCGAAGGAGGGATAGCCGCCGCTGTTGCCGTACAGCATATCGTATACGTAGCCCACAATGGTGTTCATTCCCGCGGCGTTCAGATCGGTGCCAAACAGCGCCACAGCGTCGCTGTAGGCCTTGAAGGCGCCGATGAAGCCCGTGATCACCAGATAGAAGATCATGGGCGAGATCATGGGCAGCGTGATCTTGTAAAACACGCGGAAGCTGCGGGTTGCGTCCATGCGGGCGGCGCTGTAGTATTCCGGGTTCACGCTGGCCAGCGCGCTGGTGAGGATCAGCACCTTAAAGGGCATGACCACCCATACGGTATAGAAGCACAGCACGAACATCTTGGCCCAGTAGGGGCCGTCGATGAAATCAACAGGCCCCGCGCCAAACCAGCGCAGCATCAGGTTGACCAGTCCGTCGCTGTAGGCCGTCTTTTTGAACAGGATCATGAATACCAGGCCCACCGCCAGCGTATTGGTCACGTAGGGCAGAAAATAGACGGTCTGGTACAGCTTGCGCAGGGGCTTGATGGCGTTGAGCCCCAGGGAGATCAGCAGCGCGATGCCGGTGGACAGCGGCACGGTGATGATCACCAGCAGGAAGGTGTTGCGGACAGCCTGCAGGAAGTAGGGATCGCGCAGCACATAGGAATAGTTGTACAGCCCGATGCCGGCATAGGTTTGGGAAGCGCTGTTATAGCCCTCCTCCACCGAATACACCAGCACGTCGATCAGCGGGTATACCATGAACGCGCCCAGGAACAGGATAGCGGGCAGCAGATACAGCCAGCCCTTGAGACTTTTCTTTTTCATGCCGCGCCCCCTTTATTCATTGTCCGTCAGGATGCGGGCGTCGGTTTTGGCGTCAAAGATGAACACCTTTTCGGGCATCAGCGCAAACCGAACGGTTTTAGCGTTCCGGTCCACCTTGTTGCGGGCGGGAATGATGGAGCGGATCACGGGATTGCGGCTGGCCGGATGGGTGGATACCACGCTGGTATCCCGGCCCATGACCTCCACGCGGCTGAGCGACACCTCAAAGGGCCCCTTCTCATCCAGGGTAAAGCCCTCCGGACGGATGCCCACGGTGACCGGCTGATCGGGCACGCCCGGAGCGCCGCAGACGGCGGCGTCGCCGATGTACAGCTTTCCGCCGCGCACCTGGCCGTCAAACACATTGATGGGAGGCGTGCCCAGGAAGGTGGCCACAAACAGGTTGACCGGGCTGTCGTATACCTCCTGCGGCGCTCCGATCTGCTGCACCACGCCGGCCTTCATCACCACGATCATATCGGAAATGCTCATGGCCTCGTCCTGATCGTGGGTCACAAAGATGGTGGTGATCCCCGTTTCCTGCTGGATACGGCGGATCTCCTCGCGGGTCTGCAGGCGCAGGCGGGCGTCCAGGTTGGACAGCGGCTCGTCCAGCAGCAGCACCCGGGGCATTTTCACCAGCGCCCGGGCGATGGCCACGCGCTGCTGCTGACCGCCCGAAAGCTCGCTGGGCTTGCGCTCCAGCAGCCCGTCGATCTGCACCAGCCTGGCAGCTTCCACGGCCTTTTCGCGCATCACGGTTTTGCTCAGCTTCTCGGGCCCCCGCAGGTTCTGCAGCGGGAACATGATGTTCTCCAGCACCGTCAGATGCGGATACAGCGCGTAATTCTGAAACACCAAGCCCACGCCGCGGTTTTCAGGCGGCAGGCGGGTGACATCGTCCTCGCCGAAGAGAATCTTGCCGCTGGTGGGCGGCTCCAGGCCGCAGATCAGGTTCAGCGTGGTGCTCTTGCCGCATCCCGAAGGGCCCAGCAATCCGATCAGCTTGCCATCCGGGATCTCGAAGGTAAAATCGTTCACGGCGATCACGTCGTCGCCCTTCTTGTTGCGGTTGGGGAATTTCTTGGTCAGGTTTTGCAGCACTACTTTCATGGCGATCTTCCCTCTTTTTGTTATTTGCGCCGCGGCGCGTCAGTTCAGTTGGTAAGGGCGTCCTTCAGCTCGTCCTGAATATAATCCATGGCCTTCATCTCCTCGCTGTCCGTCAGCAGGCCGCCTTCACCCCCCGGGTCTGGGCGGGCAGGGTCAGCGTATCGGCGGAAGCGTTTATCGCCGCGCACAGAACAAGCGCCAGCGCTGCGGCAAAAAAACAGCGTTTTTCAGCATGAAAACCACACCCCAAACAGTTCTTCTATACCGCATTCATATTATCATATTTTTCCCGGCTTTGTAAATAAACCTGCGCCTCGTTGCGGCATTTTTCTCGTTTTTCCGGATCGCGGGCAGGATGAAACGGAGCCTGCCGCTCAGGCGCGCCGTTGCGTTTCGCCGCAGGCGCGCCGTTGATCCTTTACTTTTTTGCCCGATGCTTATATAATGGAAAGGTAATGTACTTACTCCGTTTTCAAGGAGGCACTCATGAAAAACACAAAAGCCATCCGCCCGCTTTGCGCCCTCCTGCTGATCTGCGCGCTGCTGCTGTGCGCCGCCCTGGCCGACGGCGCCGCGCCCGAGGGAAACGCCAATGAAACGGCGGAGTTCTACGTGTACGCGCCTGCCGCCGCCACGCTGACCTTCACCCAGGAGAAGGGCACCATTTACAGCACCATGGGCATGCGCAATACCGTTTACGGCGGGTATACCGTGACCTGGTACCCCACCAGCCAGCCCACCGCCAGCCGCAGCGTGACCTTTACCGGCCGCACGGCTTCCATTTCCCTGAGCCGGGGCGTTTATTACACCGTGCGCGTCACGCCCTATACCATGGATCAATTGCAGGCCCGGGACGCATACCTGGGTTATCCCGGCAGCTACAACCGCTGGATCACGCCGTCGGAATGGGCGCTGACCAACGCCGGCGGCTGTCAGATCATGGCGGCGGCGCCCGTTTCCGCCACGGCGACGCCCTCGCCCAACCCTTACGCATACCTGTGGTACACCGCCACGCCCACGCCCTATATCTATTCCTGGTATACCGCCACGCCCCAGCCCAAGGCCCAGGCCACGGTCTATGTGTTCTATCGGCTCGCCGACGGCTCGCTCATCACCTATACCTCCGAAAAGCTTGCGCCCGGCGCGCACCTGATCACCGGCAAGCTGAACGGCAGCTACTTTACCCCGATCAGCACCAATTACCAGGTGGTCACCGTATCAAACGAGGGCGTAGCCAGCCCGTCCAGCGTGACCTTTTATTACCAGTACAACAGCGGCGGCGCATCGGTCACCGCCGCCCCCACGGCCACGCCTACGCCCACTCCGCTGCCCACCGCGCTGGTCAATGTGGTCTATAAGCAGCTGGACGGCACAGAGCTGTACCGCGAGACCCGGCAGCTGACCCAGGGCACCCATATGATCAGCTATGACAACCGGTTTGATTACATCACCTGGCTCACCTTCTGCGGCCCGGCCAATTACAACGTAACGGTATACAGTAACGGCCAGGTATCGGCCTCCGAGATCACCTTCTATTTCACCCTGCGTTCAGGCTTTGCCGCCGCGCCTTTCCTCCTGACGCCGACGCCCTCGCCCACCCCCGCGCCGCTGTATGACGAATCGCTTACCGATCAGCAGGCCATCATCGGCGCAAGCAAGATCTACCCCCGTCCACAGCCCGGCAAGGGTAAAAACACCTTCAACTACGAGGCCATAGGGCAGAAGGTGACCGTGCACAGCAAGGCGCTGTCCCTGGCCAACGACGACAGCTGGTGGGTATGCATCAGCGCCAATCTCAAATGCTGGGGCACCACCTACGTGATCGATCACGAATGGATCAAAACCACCTACCTGAACCCCCTCTCCTATGATCTGGACGCTGTGCCGCTGGATCCGAATTACAATTGATACTGATTCCTGATTGAAAAAGATAGAGATTTGACGAGGGACGATAAGGGCCTCCGCGTCCCAGGCCTTCCGGCCCGCCACCCGCTCCGGAAATGACGTCGGCTTACCGACGTCAAAGACCCGTCAGCGTCATAGCCGCATAAGCAAAACGGCTGGATCGAGCTTGCTCAGAATCCAGTCGTTTTTGCGCTGCGGCGTATTTCAGGAGCGCCCCTTAACGTCCCCCCATATATTCAGTTCAGGCCGTTCAAACGCCCGAAGACGAGACCGGCTCAGCCTTTGCGCAGCCGGGCCATGAAGAATCCCTCATACTCCGGCGTAGGACATACGCACAGCGCCTCAGGGAAGGCGCAGGGCAGAAGCGGCAGCGCCTCCATGCCAGGGAAAGCAATGGGCTCCAGCGCGGCGTTCATCCCTTTCAGGGCTGAGCGGATGATATTCTCGTTTTCATCGGCCAGGATGGAGCAGGTGGAATACACCATCGCGCAGCCGGGCTTGAGCAGTGAAAGCGCTTTGCGCAGCAGTTTCAGCTGTACAGCGGCCGAATTACGCACCAACTTTTCGGAAAAGGCGCGGCAGCTGCCGGGATCGCTTTCCAGCATAGTGCCGCTTCCGCTGCACGGCGCGTCCAGCAGGATCTGGTCAAAGCGGAAAAAATCCTCCAGCTTGCAGGCGTCCCGCACCATCACGCTGACCCGGGTGGCGCCTTGTTTTTGCAGGTTGTACTGCAATTTTTCCGCCCGGATCTTATTGATCTCGCAGGCCGTAATGTTGGCGCGGCCATCCGTCATGGCCGCCATCTGGGCGGTTTTGCCGCCGGGCGCGGCAGCCATATCCAGGATGTCCTTCCCCATGAGGGGCTGCAGCGCGATGGGCGGCAGCATGGAGGACAGGCTTTGCAGATAGATTTCGCCCTTTTCATAGGCAGGCAGCTGCCACAGCGCGCGCTCATCGGCCTCGGGCAGCAGGAAAGCGTCCTCGCTCCAGGGCAAGCGCTCAAAAGCGATGCCCGCGCCGTTCAGCAGCGCCGCGACCGATTCAGAGGAGGTTTTGAGCCGATTGGCCCGCAGCGAAACTCGGCGTCCTCCGGCCATTCCCGCAAGGATCCTGCCGCAGTCCTCCGGGCTGTACTGTTTCCGGATGGCTTCGGTAAAAAAAGCTGGCAGCATGGTTCATTCCTCACAGCACATACTGTTCAATAAACTGCGCGATCCCATCCTGATCATAGGGGGCGGCCACGCGATCGGCCACGGCCTTCACGGCCTCCGGCGCGTTGCCCATGGCCACGCCGCAGCCCACCGTGCGCAGCATTTCCAGATCGTTTCCGCCGTCGCCGAAGGCCGCCGCGCGGCTGATATCAATGCCCAGCCGTTCGCACAGCCAACGGATGCCCAGTCCCTTGCTGCAGCCCTTGGGCGCCACCTCCAGTGCCCGGCTGCCGATGGAGCTGGTCACCTCGTAAAGGCCCAGCGCTTCCAGTTCTTCCCGGATGCGCGCCACCGCGTCCTGATCGCACTCCACCAGGTTGATCTTTTCCAGTCCTTTCGCTCCCTGATCAAAAAACTGGCCGATGCTGCCGATGGGAGGCAGGCTGCTGCGCCAGAAGTAGCGCTTATGCCAGGGCGGCAGCGCTCGGGTGGCGGTCATGGCATGGGCCTTTTCGGTAAGCAGGATCTCGCCGTTCACAAACAGCTCAAAAAAATCCACATGCCGATCGATGATCTGGCAGGCCAGCCGCGCCTCGTCGGGGCTGAACGCGTGGTGGAAAATCTGCTTGTTTGCCTTTAAATCATAGATAGCCGCACCGTTGCTGGTCACGGCGTAATCAAAGGGCTGCTGGCGGGCGATACCCTCAATGAGCCCCAGGCAGCGGCCCGTGGCGAAGGAAAGCCGCGCTCCGGCCTGCTGGGCGGCGGCCAGAGCCGCCAGATTGCGCGGGGATACGGTCGCGTGATCCGGCCCCAGCAGCGTACCGTCCAAATCAAAAAACAGGATATCATAATTTGCCATACCAGCGCCCCTTTTGTATTGCGTATATACCTTTTTATTATACCGGAAGCGCGGCGTATGTCAAGGAACGGCTTTACTTTCCCGGGTAAAAAGCCTATAATATCCCGGTACAATCCATTGACGGAGGCATGCATGAACACCCGGCTTTTACCGGCTGACCCGGAAAACATCGCCCTGGCCGCCCAGCTGATCCGGCAAGGCAAGCTGGTTGGCTTTCCCACCGAAACGGTATACGGTTTGGGAGCGGACGCCCTGAACGCCCAGGCTGTACTGGATATTTTCGCGGCCAAGGGCCGTCCGGCGGATAATCCGCTGATCGTGCATATCGCGCGTTTTGAGGAAATGGCGCCGCTGTGCCATATCAACGCCATGGCAAAAAAGCTGGCCGACGCCTTCTGGCCCGGCCCGCTGACCATGATATTGCCCAAAAAGGAGACCGTGCCCGCCGCCGTGACGGCAGGGCTTTTGAGCGTTGCCATCCGCATGCCGGAGCATCCCGTAGCCCGCGCGCTGATAGCGGAAAGCGGCTGCCCCATCGCCGCTCCCAGCGGCAACCGCAGCGGCCGTCCCAGCCCCACGCTGGCCACCCATATGCTGGAGGATATGGACAGGCGCATCCCGCTGATCCTGGACGGCGGTCCCTGCCGGGTGGGCGTGGAAAGCACGGTGGTCAGCCTGACGGACGACACCGCCGTGGTGCTGCGCCCGGGCGGGATTACGCCCGAAATGATCGCCGCCGTGCTGGGCGAATGCCGGGTGGCCGACAGCGTGATGCGGCCCTTAAAGGAGGGCGAAGCCGCGCCTTCTCCCGGCATGAAGCACAAGCATTACGCGCCAAAGGCCCATATGACGCTGTACGAAGGCGGCGCGGAGGCGGTATCCAGCCGCATCAAAGCCGAGTACGACGCCCTGCTTCCCGGTGAAAAAGGCCTGATCCTGGCCGTGAGCAGCCATCTTCCGCTGTATGGCAGCCGCAGCGCCGCTGATCTTGGCGCGGACGAATGGGCCGCCGCTCACAACATTTTCGCCACCCTGCGTCAGGCGGATGCCGACGGCGTCACCCGGGTATTCAGCGAAAGCTTTCCTGAGACCGGCGTGGGCCTGGCCGTGATGAACCGCATGGCCCGGGCGGCGGGATTCGATATCGTGAAGCTTTAAGGCATCATGGCAACGACCTGCATAAGCCCGATGCCCGGCAGGCCCAGTACGCCGGCACAGGCCACGGAGAGCGCGTTGACGCCCACCCGGAAGCCGGGCAGGGCCGAAAGCGCCATCAGCACCCATATGGCGCTCACGCTCCGGGCGACCGCCCTGTGGAACCTTGATCCTACCCGAGTTTTCATGCAGATCAGCGCCAATGGAACAAGCGCCGCCGCCGTAACAAAAACCGCCGTCATGATCATCCCTCCCAACCGGATATATTGCGAAAAGCTTCGGGATATGCTATAATATGCTTCACCGCGAAAGGAGGTGCCGCCCATGGCCAGGCAAAAGGGCATCAAGCCCGTGGCCACCAACCGCCGCGCGCGGCACGACTACTTCGTGGAGGAAACCTACGAATGCGGCCTTGCCCTGCACGGCACCGAAGTAAAATCCATCCGCCAGGGGCGAGTGAACCTGAAGGAAAGCTACGCCCGCATCAAGGATGGCGAAGTGTTTGCCGAAAGCATGCACATCAGCCCCTACGAGCAGGGCAACATCTTCAACACCGATCCCTTGCGGCCCAACAAGCTGCTGCTGCACAAATCCGAGATCCGCAAGCTGAACCAGATGGTACAGCGCAAGGGCTACACCCTGATCCCCCTGCAGCTTTATCTGAAGGACGGACGGGTCAAAATGGAGCTGGGCGTATGCGTGGGCAAGCACCTGCACGACAAGCGGGACGCCGCCGCCGAGCGCGACATGAAAATGCAGGCCGCCCGGGCGGTGCGCACACAGAGCGCGGAATGACCGCGCGCCATGGGGGTGTACTGGTTTCGACGGGGATTGCGAAGGACGGGATAAGCGAGCCGAGGACCCTGGCCTCGTAAAAACGGGGAATTTAAAAATAACTGCCAACAACAGTTACGCTTTCGCTGCCTAATCAGGCGGCCGTCGCCCCGGAGCGCTCACGGCTCCGGCCAGCGGCGTCATTGATGTGAGGAACAGGC
>JAFUDW010000214.1 GCA_017464225.1 Clostridia bacterium
CGGGCTTTGATATTGAAGCGCTTTTCCAGCTGGTGCATCTGATCGTCGGTAATGGTGTTCACCAGCGGAAGATGAGCGATCTTCATATAGATTTCGGCGGCCTTTTCGGCGGTCTCGATGAGGCCGAAGGTTTCGTCCAGATCCTTGCCCGCGCCGTAAATGCCGTGCTGGCTCCAGACCACCAGGCGAGCCGTCAGCATCTTTTCTGCCGTGGCTTCGCCGATCTCATTGGTGCCGCAAAGCATCCAGGGCAGCACGTTGACGCCCTCGGGGAACACCACGATGCACTCGGTGCACATCTGCCAGAGCGTGCGGGTAAAGGCGCGTTCGTCCAGATCGTGCACGTAGGTCATGGCCAGCAGGTTGGCGGGATGGCAGTGCATGACCACGCGGTTTTCGGGGTTCACCTTGAGCCGCGCAACGTGGCTCATCATATGAGCCGGGAACTCGCTGGTAAAGCTTCCGCCGTCGTTAAAGCCCCAGATCAGCTCGGCCAGTTCGCCGTAGGCTGTCACGCGGACGATACCCAGATTGATTTCAGGCGCGTACTGCACATTTTTGAAATACTTGCCTGTGCCGGTGACCAGGAAATATTTGCCGTCCAGCTCGGGGGCGGTAAAGCCCGTGGGGATCTTGAGCTTTACGTTATCCAGCTCCAAGTATTCCTTCAGTTCATCCTCGTCCAGGATCATGCTGATATTGCCGCCGTTGCGCTCGTCCCAGCCGTGATCATACATATTGGTGATCGTACGGATCATTTCCACCATAAAGGGCGCGGTCAAAACATCTTTCATTTTCTGTTCACCAGCACTTTCTGTTCGTATTCCATGACGGTTTCATACCAGCTGCCGTCAAAGGGCACGTCCTGTCGGTTGCAGTATTCCTCCCATACGTCGGCAAAAGGCAGCGTTTTGGCTTCCTCCTGGAGCATCAGACGGCGGGTGAAATCGCCCGCGTCCTGGGCTTCCTTGAGCTGGGGATCGGGCTGCAGCAGGGCAAAGAGCAGCGCCTTGTGCACAGACCGGGTGGCGATCACCCAGGCGGCGATGCGGTTGATGGAAGCGTCAAAGCAGTCCAGACCGATCAGCACTTTTTCCATGGCGTCGTTGCGAACGATCTCCTTCATGATCTCCCGCAGTTCATCGTCAAAGATCACAACATGATCGCTGTCCCAGCGCACTGGCCGGGTTACATGCAGCGGGATCTTATCAAAGTAGGGCAGCAGCGCAGGGATCTTATCGCTGACATACTCCATGGGATGATAATGGCCGTTATCCAGCAGGTTGTAAACGCCAGGATGCGTGGCGGCATAGTTCATATAGAACTCGTTGCTGCCCACGGTGTAGCTTTCCACCCCGATGGCAAATACCTTGCTCTCCACGCTGTCGATCACATGGGGGCAGGGCTCGGCAAAGATCTCATCCAGCGCAGCCTTGAGGCGCAGGCGGGGAGCCAGCCGGTCCGCCGGGATATCCTTATAGCCGTCGGGGATCCATACGTTGTTCAGCACCTGATCATTCAGCTCCTGCCCGATGCGCTCGGCGATGCGGCGGCAGGCGATGGCATGATCGATCCAGAAGCGGCGCACCTTTTCATCGGGCGAGGACAGGGACAGACCGTCCTTCATCATGGGATGGGAAAAAATGGTGGGATTGAAATCAATGCCCAGGCTGTTTTCCTTGGCGAATTCCACCCAGGGCGCAAAATGCTCATAGGTCAATTTGTCCCTGTCCACCCAGGGATGCGCCTCGTCAAAGATGGCGTAGCAGGCGTGCAGGTTGATGCGCTTGCGGCCCGGGATCAGGCTGGCGGCGGTCAGGAAATCAGCCTTGAGCTCCTCAAAATTTCGGGCGCGGCCCGGATAGTTGCCGGTGGCCTGAATGCCGTTTCCTGCGCCGCCGTCGGGATTGTCAAAGCCCGTCACGTCGTCTCCCTGCCAGCAGTTCATGCTGACGGCTTTGGCGGACAGACGTTTGATCGCCTCTTCCGTATCGATGCCAAGCACCGCGTAACGTTCCCTTGCTTCTTCATAGCGTGTCATTTTTCATTACCCTCCATCTGTATTTTTAAATTGCCAAGCGCCGTTGCCTCAATGGGCAGGGCGATCACTTGCTTGCCCGTGGCCTCCTCGGTCAGCCGGTTCAGGAATTGGTTTTTGGCGCCGCCGCCCACAATGTACAGCTTATCATAGGTTTTTCCGGTATTGCGCTCGATCTCCTCAATGGCCTGCCTGTAGCTCTGCGCCAGGCTGCGGTATGCGCAACGGAAGTAACCGCCCACGCACTTTGGCGGATGGGGCAGTCTGGCGTCAAAGGCCGCCTTCATGCTTTCCGGCGCCAGAAAAATGGGATCGTTCGCATCCACCAGATGATCAAAGCGCTTCTGTTCCGCATCGTCTGTGATATCGCTCCAGGGCATATCCGGGCAAAGCTCGTCGCGCAGCCGGTTCACCAGCCACATGCCCATGATATTTTTCTGGTAACGGTTATAGCCTACGCCGCCCTCGTTGGAATAATTGGCGGCCTGGCTGGCTTCGTCGGTCAGGGGCTTCGGCGTTTTCACGCCCAGCAGGCTCCAGGTGCCGGAGGAAATATAGAGCTCGTTCCCTTCCATGGGGATGCCCTCCACGGCGCTACCGGTATCATGGGTGGCGCACAGCGCCACCTTGATGCCCCTGTATTCTCCGATCACCGTGCCAGGCTGCTGCAAGGGGTGGAACAGGCGTGCCGGCAGGCCCAGCGCTTCAATGATCGCCTGATCATATTCCCCGGTCTCCGCGCTCACCATACCGCCGGTGGTGGCGTTGGTATACTCATGGGCTTTGACGCCGCAGAGCGTGTACATCAGATACTCGGGCATCAGCAGAAAATCGGTCACGTCCTTCAATCTGCCCGCCAGCTTATCCGCGTAAAGCTGATAAATGGTATTGAAGGGCTGGAACTGAATACCCGTCCGGCTGTACAGCGCTTCAAAGGGTATTTTCTCATGCGCCTGCGGGATTACCGCCTCGGTGCGGCCGTCCCGGTAAGCATAGCACGGAAAAACGGGCTCATCATCCCGCATCAGCACGTAATCGACGCCCCAGGTATCGATGGACAGGCTCTCTATATCAGGGTATCCCTTCAGCGCCTCGTCAATACCAGCCTTTACATGGCCTTCCAACGTGCGAATATCCCAGGTCAGATGCCCGTCCGCCTCAGTAACACCGTTGGGAAAGCGGTACACCTCCCGGGTTTTGATCTCCCCGTTTTCCTTCCAGCCCACGATGTGCCGGCCGGAGGAAGCGCCAATATCGATGGCGAGATAATATCGCAAGAGAAACGCCCCCTTTCTGTCAGTTTATATTCTGCCTCCAAATCCCGATAAAAGCAAGGACGGCCATTGATCAAAAAACCGTCCTTATTTGCAGTCCCGAAAACGCTTTGGCGACTGGCCGAACTGCTGGACGAAAAGGCGATGGAAATAGCTGCTGTTTTCATAGCCGACCAATAATGCAATCTTTTCCACCTGCTCATCGGTATTCCGCAGCAGCCAGGCCGCCTGGGAAAGGCGTTTTTGCTGCACAAGTGCGGTATAGTTTTTTCCCGTCCTGTTTCTGATCAGTCTGGAAAGCGCTGAAAAATCATAGTGCAGCAGGTCGGCCAGCTCAGTCAGGCTGCCGCTCCGGTAGTGCTCCTCAATATAGCGCAGCACGCGCAGCGTAGTTTCTTCCTCAGGAGAAGAAAAGCGCAGGCTTTCTGTATGCTCCAAAAGCTCGGCCATCAAAAGGCCCATGGTCATCTGGTAGATGCCCCGGCGATTTGCGTGATCGGTCAGCATCGTCCACAGCAGGTTTTCCACAAGATTCTGCACCGGAAGCACCTGTGATACCTGAAAATACAGATAGCCAGTATCGGTATCCCCCGCAAGGCTGCCCAGGATAAAACGGCGTAGCGGCGTCTCCTCGTTGCCCAAAAAGGACAAGATCCCCTGAAAGAACTCCGGGCGAACGATGAAATTGACGGCAATGTCTCCTTCTCCCGCAGGCTCGATCTCCTGCCGGGCATGCTGCCCCAGCATCAGTAATTCTCCCTGTTTCAGGGGGATGAAAGCGCCGTTTACGATATGCCGGGTCTCCCCCTGACACATATATACGATTTCCACATAATCATGGGTATGCTCGGGAAAATGCACAAAGCGCGTATGGGGCCGCACTGCGATCTGCCGCCCCTTTTCCAGCAGTTTATTTCCCGTAATGATATCCCGACTGCCGTCCATATACAGCGCCCGATCGATGCTGCTGCCGGATAATATTTTCTGTTCTTCCTCCGTGATAGCGGATAATCGCTGTAAAATATAGGTATCCATCCTCTTTTACTTCCAAATCTACTATCTATCCCATTGATATTCCGCCATATCCACCCGCCCGTCAAGCAGGAAGCCCACGCCCTCCGCCTCCAGCCGCATGCGCTGGGTATCCGGGAGCCAGGTATCAAACGCCTTCTTGGTGCCGCCTTTCGCGTCCACCACCCGATGGCAGGGCACCGTTTCATCCCGGCAGGAAGCCATGGCGTAGCCCACCACGCGCGCCGCCCTTGGCATGCCGCACAGTCTGGCGATCTGCCCGTAGGAGGCAACGCGGCCTGCCGGGATCGCTTTCACAGCGGCATAGATCCTTTCAAACGTTCCATCCATGGCCGTCACCTGATTTCATTTTGTATATTTGTATCATAACACAGGGCGTCGAAACAGGCAACCGGTCAATTGACCGGCCTTCTGCCATCCGGCATCGTTGTTCCCGCCGCATCCTTGCCAATCCGTCCAAAATAGCGTATAATATGGAAGTTCATTCTGGAAAGACAGGAGGCATGGCATTGCTGGATTGGATGCGTTCGGATCCGTTGGGATTCTTCACCTTTATGCTCTATCGCGCGCCCGCCGTATTGATCGCGCTGACGCTGCATGAGATTTCCCACGGCTATATCGCTTATCTCTGCGGCGACGATACCGCCAAGCGCATGGGCCGCCTTTCGCTCAATCCCGCCAAGCACCTGAGCCTGATCGGCACATTGATGATGTTTACGGTAGGCATGGGATGGGCCAAGCCTGTTCCCGTCAATCCCAATCAGTTCCGCCATGGCCGCAGGGATGATTTTCTGGTATCCATCGCTGGGGTGACCATGAATTTTCTCCTGTTTACGCTGGCGACCGTGCTCATGGTCGTCGTGAATGAATACCTGTGGAAGCCGGAGGTTTTCAGCCTGGGCGCACCCCTGACCACGCGGACGGATTTTCTTTCCTTTTCAGGAATCAATTTTACGCAGATCATGCAGAACAGCCCCTACGTCTGGGCGGAAGCCACGGGCAACGGGTATTACAATGTACTGGACGCCGCCAGGTATATGCAGACCCCCTGGCTCATCCATGTACAGCGCTTCCTTTATCAATTTGCATTCTGCAACCTGGGCATGTGCGTATTCAATCTGCTACCCTTTCCCCCGCTGGACGGCTTTCATGTGGTCAACGATATCCTGCTGCACGGAAGGCTGCAGCTGAATGCGCAAACCTTCAGGATCAGCATGCTGGCCATGCTGGTGCTGAATAACGCCACCGATATCTTCTCCCGCCTGATGTCAGTGGTCACCCATTTTATTCAAAGCGGCGAGGTGCGCTTTTTTCTGGCGCTGTTTGGACTGTCCTGAGGGAGCAATATGGAAATTACCTATCATCTGAGCCAGTTTGACGGCCCGCTGGATATGCTGCTGTACATGCTGGACAAGGCCAAGATCGACATCCGGGATATCTTTATTTCGGAAATCACCGATCAATATATCCAGGCTGTGCAGGATTCCGACGAGCTGGATATGGAGGAAGCCAGCGCCTTCATTGCCGTAGCCGCCAGGCTTCTGGAAATCAAAAGCTATAAGCTGCTTCCCCGGCCTCCTGCCGAGGAGGAAGAAGACCCGGAAGCGGCCTTTATCCGGCAATTGGAGGAATACGCCGCCTTCAAGCAGATCGCCCAGGACATGCAAAGCTTTGAAAAGGCAGCCGCGCTGGTGTACAGCAAGCTCCCCGAGGAGTATCCCCTGCCTCCGCCCAGCTTTGAGATCACAGGGCTCACGCTGGAAGGACTTTTAAACGCTTTCGCCCGGGTGATGGCGCGCACGCCCAAGGAAATAGAGGAGGGGCCCGCGCGGGTACGGAATATCGTCCGGGACGAGCACACCGTTCCCATGTGCATGGCCCATATCCTGCGCTATGTCCGCCACGGGGAAGCGCCGCTGTTTTCAATGCTCAGCGTGCATCCCACCCGGGAAGAAGTGGTGACGCTGTTTCTGGCTATGCTGGAGCTGCTCAAGCTGGGAAAGGTCACCTTCTTCCAGCAGGGCATCTATGGCGAAATCCTGGTGGCAAGCGCGTAACATTTGAGGAGAAATGCATGTTATGACCGAGCTTAGCAAAGTGCTGGAAGCCATTCTTTTTGTTTCGGGGGAACCGCTCCAGATCGCCGCACTGGCGCACGCGCTGGAGGTGACCGAGCTGGAGATATCCGCCGCCGCCGATGAATTGGCCAGCGACTATGATTATAACCGCCGGGGGATTTGCCTCAAGCGCTTCGGCACGCATATCCAGCTTTCCACCCGAGCCGATTACGCTCCGCAGATCGAAAAACTGCTCCAGCCCATCCAGAAGCAATCGCTCTCCCAAGCCGCGCTGGAAACGCTGGCTGTTGTCGCCTACAAGCAGCCTGTAACCAAGCTGGAAATAGAAGCTGTGCGCGGCGTAAAGTGCGATTATTCCGTGCAGTCCCTGGTAGGAAAAGGGCTGATTGAAGAGGTGGGCCGCAAGGAAACGCTGGGCCGTCCCATTCTGTATGGAACCACCGATCAATTCCTATCTCATTTCGGTCTTTCGTCTCTTGAAGACCTGCCGCAGCCGCCCGAGGCTGCCGCCGCACCCGAGGAACCCCTCACCCCCTGATTTTTCATGCGCTCAGAGCCATCCGAGCGCTGTTTTTTTGTTCTTTTTGGAAAAAAAGCGGCGGAAAAGCATGGTTTTACGTTGAATAATCTGTATGAACATGATATAATATTCCAAACGATTCGTTCTTCGCAATCTCATGATGGAGGAATCAACATGAAAAAGAGTACCCTGATCCCGTTGCTCGTTGCGTTGGCCGCCATTGTTGTGCTGATTTTCTTCATCAGCGCCAACGGAACCCTCAAAAAAGAAAAGACCGCCCTGGAGGCTGAGGTCAATACGCGCGCAGCGGAGCTGGAAACAGCAAAAGCCGATGCAGCGGCCGCCCTGCAGGCGGCTCAGGATGAAGCCGCCGATCTTTCGTCAAAGCTGGAAGCGACGCAAGCTGACGCAGCCAAAGCCGCTGAAACGGCCGCCGCCGCGCTGAAAGCCGCACAAGACGAGGCTGCCAAAGATGCCGCTGCCGCAGCCGACGTCCTGAAAGCAACACAGGAGGAAGCCGCAAAAGCCGCTGAATCCGCTGCCGCCGAATTAAAAGCCGCTCAGGATGAGGCCGCCAAGGCTGCCGAGACTGCCGCTGCCGAATTGAAGACTGTCAAAGACGAAGCCGCTAAGGCTGCCGAGTCCGCCGCAGCCACGTTAAAAGCCGCTCAGGAGGAGGCCGCGAAAGCAGCAGAATCCGCCGCTGCGGAATTAAAGGCCACGCGAGAGGCCGCCGCCAAAGCCGCTGAGGAAGCTGCAGAAAAAGCTGCCGCTGAATTGAAGGCCGCTCAGGATAAAGCAGCCGCCGAATTGGCCGCCGCAAAGGAAGATGCTGAGAAAAAATTGACGGCTGCCAGTGAAAAAGCCAAAGCAGACGCCGAAACGATTTCCGCGGGAGAGGCCGAAATCACTCGTTTGAACGCATCCATTACCAATTTGACCGATACTGCCGCTAAAGCTGCCGAAACGGCCGCCGCTGAATTGAAAGCTGCTAAAGAAGAAGCCGCGAAAGCCGCTGAGACGGCTGCTGCTCAACTGAATGCCGCCAAGGAAGAAGCCGCGAAAGCCGCTGAAACGGCTGCCGCTGATTTGAAGGCCGTTCAGGAAGAAGCTGTTAAAGCCGCTGAAACGGCTGCTGCTGAACTGAAAGCTGCCAAGGAGGAAGCCGCAAAGGTTGCCGAAGCTGCCAACGCTGAGCTGAAGGCCGCTAAGGAGGAGACCGCATCCCTTACCAAGGAGCTAGAAGCCGTAAAGGCTGAAACTGAGACCAGGCTGGCCGCCGCCCTGCAGAGCAGCAAGGATGAGGCCGAAACCCGCCTCTCCATCGCCAAAGAGGAAGCCGCTAAGGCCGCAGAATCCACGATTTCCACGCTGGAAGCAGCCAAAGCTGAGGTGGAAGCCAAGCTGGCCGCCGCCAAAAACGACGCTGCCAAAGAAGCCGCTGCCGCAGCAGCCAGCCTGGAAGCCGCTCAGAAGGAGATTGCCGAAAAAACAGCCGAACTGGAAGCCGTAAAGGCCGACGCAGCCAAGGCTGCTGCCGCTGCCGCCGCCAGCCTGGAAGCCGCCAAGGCTGACGCTGCCGCCAAGCTTGCGGATGCCAAGGAGGAGGCTGCCAAAGCAGCGAAAGCCGCCGCGGATGATCTGGAAGCCGTTAAAAATGAAGCTGCGAAGGCCGCTGAAACGGCGGCTGCCGCCCTGGCGGACGCCAAGGCTGAAGCTGAAGCGCGCATCGCCTCGGTAAAGGAGGATGCCGCGAAGGCTGCCGAGGCTGCTGCCGCCGCGCTGGCGAGCGCCACCGCTGATGCGGAGGCACGGATCGCCGCCGCCAAAGAGGAAGCGCTCAAAGCGGTCGAGGCGGGCGAACCCGCCGTTGATCAGGCAACACAGGAAGCCGTACCCGAAAGCATTGAAAACACTGAAGACAATGTGATGACCTACGCTGATTTTGAGTCCGCCCCGGTGGATTCAGAGGTCGTCATTGAATCCTACGTTCAGGCCAAGCAAGCCTGGGAGAACGGCACTGCCACCATCTATACCCAGGATATGGACGGCGCGTACTTTATTTACAGCATGCCCATCACCCGGGAAGGTTACGACGCCCTGCTGCCCGGCAGCAAGATCCGCGTGACCGGTTATAAATCGGAGCAGTCAGGCGAGCTGGAAATTGTAAACGCATCCTATGGTATTGTAGAGGGCGAACCATTCATCGCCGAAGCGGTCGACGTTACAGATCTGCTTGGCACCGATGAATTGATCCAGTATCAAAACAAGCGCGTTTCCTTCAAGGGTATGACAGTGGAGCCCAAAACCATTCCCGGTGTGGACGGCGAGTTCGCGTTCCTGTACAACTGGGATGGCTCCGGCCAGCCCGGCAGCGACCTGTACTTTGACGTTTCCGTCAATGACCAGACCTATACCTTCACCGTGGAATCCAGCCTCTGCGGCGAGGATTCGGACGTATACAAAACGGTAACCGCCCTGCATATTGGCGACGTGATCAACCTGGAAGGTTTCCTGTACTGGTCTGACGGCGCCGCTCCCCACATCATCAATGTAAAGGCAGCCGAATGACCGATCCTTGTTTTCCAAACGATATCGCAAATTTATAAATAGAAAAAGCCATGCCCCGATCTGGAGCATGGTTTTTTTAGAAACTGTTTACAGGATATATTTTCGCGTATCCAAAGGCTGATGGAAAGCGCCCAGGTGCTCCCGCACATAATCCGGTGTGATGTTCAGGTACACATCGGGCATTTCATCTCCGCCCGCATTGAAGGAGATATCCTCCAGCAGCTCCTCAAACACAGCGTGCAGGCGGCGAGCGCCTATATCCTCACCGGTCTCATTGGCCATGAAAGCCGCCTCGGCGATATCCTTGAGCGCATCCTCATCAAAGGTCAGATGCACTTTATCGGTTTCGAGCAGCGCGGCATATTGCCTGGTCAAGGCGTTGTCGGGCTTGACCAGGATGTTGACAAAATCTTCCCTTGTCAGCGATTTCAGGTCAACGCGCACAGGAAAGCGGCCCTGCAATTCAGGGATCAAATCGCTGATTTTTGCCACATGAAAAGCGCCGGCGGCGATAAACAGCATAAAGTCTGTTTTTACCGGGCCATATTTCGTATTGACCGTACTTCCCTCCACAATGGGCAGGATATCGCGCTGCACGCCTTCCCGGGAAACGTCCGGGCCATGACCGCCGCCATGCCCCGCCACCTTGTCGATTTCATCCAGGAAAATGATTCCGTTTTGCTCAGCCCTGCGAACGGCCTCCTCCTGCACCTCGTCCTGATCGATGAGCTTTTCAGCCTCCTCCTGAACCAGGATCTTGCGGGCGTCCTTGATCTTCATGCGGCGCTGCTTGGTGCGTTTGGGCATCAGCCCGCCCATCATATCCCCCAGACTGATGGCGTTGCCGCCCACCTCCAATTCGGGCACCTTCTCGCTGACCTCGATCTCGATTTCCTTTTCTTCCCACTCTCCCCGGCGAAGCTGCTCTCGCACCTCGTCCCTGCGGCTGCGCAGGCGTTCCTTTTCCTCGTCGGAAATCACAGGCTCGTTATTGGCGCTTTGTGGAGCCAACAGCATTTGGAAAGGATTATTGCTGGGCTTTTTGGGCGGATGCACGATCAGGTTTACCAGCCTGTCCTCAGCCAGCACCTCCGCCCGGGTCCGCACGCGAGCTTCATGCTCGTCCCGCACCATACGAACGGCGTTTTCCACCAGATCGCGGATGATGCTTTCCACATCGCGGCCCACATAACCCACTTCAGTGAATTTGGTTGCTTCCACCTTGACAAAAGGAGCCTGCACCAGCTTGGCCAAACGGCGGGCAATCTCGGTTTTGCCAACGCCCGTGGGGCCTACCATCAAAATGTTCTTTGGAAAAATCTCCTCCCGCATGGCTTCATCCACCCGGGAGCGGCGATAGCGATTGCGCAGCGCGATAGCCACCGCGCGCTTGGCCTCATCCTGGCCGATAATATATCTGTCCAGTTCCCGCACGATTTCGCGGGGCGTCAGTTCCTTCATTTGCGTGCCTCCTTTTCGGCCTGTGTCAATACTTCATCCACATGATCCACCCGAACATGCACAATGCTGCCGCACTGCAGGCAAACCGTATAAATCAAACCCGAACATAGCCCTCTGATCATCGGCTCATCCGCCCGCCAGACCAGCGCTTCATGATTCTTATTTTCCAATTCACGAAAGTCACCGCCGCCGCACCAAGGACAAGCCGCTATATCCGGAGCAGGCGTCCGTTTCAGGTTCATACTTCCTCCACGATGATATGATCGTTTGTGAATACGCAAATAGACGCCGCCACGCGCAGAGCCTTCTCGGCGATTTCCGCGGCGGAAAGATCGGTGTTCTCCATCAGAGCGCGGGCAGCGGCCAGGGCGTAATTGCCACCGGAACCGATGGCGCAAATGCCGTCGTCGGGATCGATGACCTCGCCCGTGCCGGAAATGATCAACATGTTTTCCTTATCGGCCACGATCATCATGGCCTGCAGCTGGCGCATGGCTTTATCCGCCCGCCAATCCTGGGCCAGCGATACCGCCGCGCGCTCCAGACTGCCGTTGCACTGGTTGAGCCGCTCCTCAAAGCGCTCGCACAGGGAAAAGGCGTCCGCCACGGAACCCGCAAAGCCGGTGACCACCTTATCGTTATAGATGCGCCTCACCTTTCTGGCGCTGTTTTTAAATATGGTATTTTCGCCCATGGTGACCTGCCCGTCGCCCGCGATGGCGATTTTTCCATCGCGCTTGACCGCGCAGATCGTAGTGCCCATCATTGCCATTGCTTTTGCTCCTTTGCTTTATTGGATGACAGTCTTACTGTAATCCATAATCCGTATAAAAACAATATAAAATGCGTCAATTGTCCAATTTAGCGCTCAGATCCCGCACGACGCTGATCGCGCGCTGGCTGATCAGCTCGTATCGCTGGGCCTTGTTCCTTACGCGCTTATCCAGCGGATCGATCAGACCGAAAGTGATGTTCATGGGCTGAAAATCACTGTTGGGCGTTGAAATATAATGGGCCAGCGCGCCAATGGCGGTGGATGTTCCAAAATCAATGGGGTCTCGGCCGTTCAGCCGAGCGGCCAGTGCAAGCCCGGCCAACAGTCCGCTGGCAGCGCTCTCCACATAGCCTTCCACACCGGTCATTTGTCCAGCAAAATATGTGCCGGGTCGATCGATCATCTGATAGGTAGCGTCCAGCAGCCCGGGGCTATGCAGGAAGGTATTGCGGTGCATAACGCCGTAACGGGCAAATTCAGCGTTCTCCAGCCCGGGGATCATGCCGAATACCCGCTTCTGTTCGCCAAATTTGAGGCGGGTTTGAAAGCCCACCAGGTTATACATGCTGCCCGCGGCGTCATCCTGGCGCAGCTGCACCACGGCATAGGCCTCCCTGCCGGTGCGCGGATCGGGCAAGCCCACAGGCTTCATGGGGCCAAAGGCCAGCACCATATGTCCCCGCCTGGCCATGGATTCCACGGGCATGCATCCTTCAAACACCATGTTTTCCTCAAAGCCGTGCACAGGCGCGGTCTCGGCGGAAAGAAGCGCTTCCACAAAGGCATCGTATTGTTCCCGATCCATGGGACAATTGAGATAATCATCGCCTCTGCCGTAGCGTGAAGCGCGAAATACCTGATTGGTATCCAGCGAGTCAGCCATAACGATGGGCGCTGCCGCATCAAAAAAGTGCAGCGTGCTCATGCCCGGCAGGGCGGCGATCTTTTCCGCCAGGGCGTCGCTGGTCAAAGGTCCGGTGGCAATGATCACGGAGCCTTCCGGGATTTCGGTGATCTCCTCTTCCACCACGGTGACGTGGGGATTGCCGCGCAGCGTATCGGTGATGAACCCCGAAAAGCTTTCCCTGTCCACCGCAAGCGCTCCTCCGGCGGGCACACGCGCCTTGTCGGCTGAGCGCATCACAAGAGAATCCAACAGGCGCATTTCCTCTTTGAGCAGGCCCACGGCATTCTGCAGGCGATCGGAGCGCAGCGAATTGCTGCACACAAGCTCGGCAAAAAGCGGGCTTTTATGGGCGGGGCTCATGCGGCAGGGTTTCATTTCATACAGCGTAACATCGATGCCGCGCTTTGCGAGCTGCCAGGCGGCTTCGCTGCCCGCCAGCCCTGCGCCGATCACAGCGGCCCTCATTCGTTATCCTCCGCCGGCTGCACCTCCACCCGATGGCGGCAGGTCTCGTTGGCGCACAGATGCCACTGCTCTCCCTTGCTGTTGCGTTTGAGCGTCATATAGCTGCCGCACTTGGGGCAGCGCTCATCCACAGGCAAATCCCAGCTGACAAAATCGCATTCCGGGAAGTTTTCGCAGCCGTAGAACTTGCGGTTCTTGCGGCTTGTCTTCTCCAGCAGGCGGCCGCCGCATTTGGGGCATTTGGCTTGAATATAATTGAGCACTGGCATCGTGTTGCGGCAGTCCGGGAAATTGGGGCAGGCCAGAAACTTGCCATACCGACCCACACGGTACACCATATTGGCTCCGCATTTATCGCAGATCACATCGCTGGGCTCATCCCGAAGCTCCATCTTTTCAATGGAGGTCTCCGCCTTTTCCAGCGTTTCCTCAAAGGGCGGCCAGAAATCGCGGAGCACCTGCTTCCACTCCACGCTGCCCTCCTCAATGGCGTCCAGTTTATCCTCCATCTGCGCGGTAAACTCGGTATCCACGATATCGCCGAAATACTGGGTCATCACGCCGGTCACCATGCGGCCAAGCTCTGTGGCGAACAGGCGCTTATTCTCCCGGGTAACGTAACCGCGGGCGATGATGGTGGTGATGGTAGGCGCATAGGTGGAAGGCCGGCCAATGCCCTTTTCATCCAGCATACGCACCAGCGAGGCCTCGGTAAAGCGCGCGGGCGGCTGGGTAAAATGCTGATCGCTGTCGATGGACTGGATGGCGACGGCGTCGCCCTCCTTCATCTGGGGCAATACCGTTTCGTTGATCTCGGCGGCATCGTCGCTGCCCTCCTCATAAATGCCGGTAAAGCCCGCGAAACGTTTGCGTTCGCCATAAAACCTGAGACCCACGCCGTCGCCCGCGATATCCATGCTCATGGTATCGTAAAGGGCGTTGCTCATCTGGCTGGCAAGGAAGCGCGACCAGATCAGCCGGTACAGCTGGAACTGCTCCTTGGAAAGCGACGCTTTGATGCTCTCCGGCGTACGGCGCACATCGGTGGGGCGGATGGCCTCATGGGCGTCCTGGGCGTTGCTGCGTCCTTTATATACATTGGGTTCGGCAGGCAGATAATTATCACCGTATACCTCGCCAATATAGGCGCGAACGTCGGCCAGCGCTTCATCGCTGACGCGCACAGAGTCCGTGCGGATATAGGTCACCAGGCCCTGCATGCCCTCGTTCTCCAGCTCAATGCCCTCGTAGAGCTGCTGAACCACCTGCATGGTCTTCTGGGTCGTAAAGCTCAGCTTGCGGCCTGCTTCCTGCTGCAGGGAGGAGGTGATAAAGGGCGGGGCCGGCTGCTTTTTCTTTTCGCCGTTGCGGATCTCGGTTACCTTAAAGGAAGCCCCCTCCACGCGCTTGCGCGCAGCCAGCATCTCCTGCTCGTTGCCAAGCTGGGCCTTTTTACCGTCCAGCGTCACAAGCCGCGCGCGGAAGGTATTTTTCCGGGTGCGCGCGCCTGGCAGCACGGCATGGGCTGTAATATCCCAGTATTCCTCCGGAATAAACGCTTCAATCTCCTGCTCGCGTTCCACCACCATGCGGGTTGCCACGCTCTGCACACGGCCTGCAGAAAGGCCTTTTTTGATCTTGGCCCACAAAAGCGGGCTGATCTTGTAGCCCACCAGGCGATCCAGCGCGCGGCGCGCCTGCTGAGAATCCACCAGGCCCATATCAATGGTGCGCGGATGCTCGATGGCGTTTGTCACCGCTTTTTTGGTGATTTCGTGAAATTCGATCCGGCATGGCGCGTTCACATCCATTCCCAGCGTATGCGCCAGATGCCAGGAAATGGCCTCTCCTTCACGGTCAGGGTCGGTTGCGAGGTAGATTTTTCCGGCTGCCTTGGCCTCCTTGCGTATCTTGGCCAGTATTTTACCCCTGCCATGGATGGTGATATATTTCATTTCAAAATCATGTTCCGGATCAACGCCCAGCTGGGATTTGGGCAGGTCGCGGACATGGCCCTGGGAGGCCTCCACCTTATACCCCTTTCCCAGAAATTTGGCGATGGTGCGCGCTTTCGCGGGCGATTCCACGATCACAAGCTTGGTTGCTGCCACGTTGTTCATCCTCCGATATTTTTAAAGTTACAATGCGTATACGCGTCCGGCCCGGGCTTCAATAACGCCGTCCAGCTCCATGAGCGTAAGCTCGGCGGAAAGCTCCTCCGGCGCAATGCCCGATTCACCGGCCAGTTCCTCAAAGCTTTTGGGTTCGTTCAGCATGAGCTCGGCAATGCTGCGCCGCACGCCTTCCAGAGCGGCCAAACGAGCTTCCGGAAGCATGATTTCCTCAGTTCGCGCTTCCTTGGGCGCCCAACCCATATCTACCAGTATATCCTGAGCGCAGGTACATATTCCGGCACCGTCCCGAAGCAGCGCCAGCGGCGCGGCGCTTCCGGGCGCGTCCACCGCCCCAGGCAGGGCGAATACCTCCCGCCCCTGATCAGCCGCGTAACCTGCCGTGATCATGGTACCGCTGCGGGCATGCCCTTCAATGAGCAAAAGCGCCGCGCTGATGCCGCTGATGATGCGGTTTCGGATGGGAAAATGATACGCCAGCGGCCCGGCGCCGAAGGGAAACTCCGTGATGACGGCGCCACCGTTATCAACGATCCGGCGGGCCAGCTCCCGGTTTTCCTCAGGATATACCGTATCGATGCCGTTACCCAGCACGGCCACGGTGCGGCCTCCGGCCTCCAGCGCGCCCTCATGGGCCGCCGTATCGATCCCGCGCGCCAGTCCGCTCACCACGGTGATCCCGGCAGCGGCCAATTCCCTGGCGATCTTTTTCGCCTGCGTGCGCCCATAGCGGGTATCCCGCCGGGAACCCACAATGGCCACGCTCCGCTCGTCGGCAGCGGGCGACCCCCGCAGGAACAGGGCATGGGGCGGATCGGCAATCTCCCGGAGCAACGCCGGGTATTCCGCGTCCTCCCGGAATATCATTTGCGCGCCTGCGGATTCCAGCTGATCCAGCAGCTGCCGGGCGCCCATATTTCTGATCCCGCGCAGCTCGTCAAACGCCTTGTCGCCAACGATATCCCGCACGCCCTGATCCATGCGCGTGAGCACTGCCTCAGCAGTGCCGTAGGCCTCCAGCAGCGCCTGCTGCTGCCGCCAGGAGAGACTGTGGGCGCATTGCAGCGCGAGGCGGTATACCTGTTCATGGGTATATGTGCGCATAAACACTCCCGTCACCGTTGTTGCAAATATGAAAATGAACGAGTTTTTCTTAAAGAAAACGCATTCAAGTTCATTGCGTATGTTAGCATACTTTTTTTTGAAATACAAGCCTTCATCAAAAATAGTACAAAAAAGAAGCCCGGAAGACCCGGGCTCTGCTTCCCATCAAATCAGCTGCCGAATATGCCGTCACTGACGCCGCTGACCGCAAGTGTCGCGAGCATCATGAGCGCAAGGGGCTGCCATTGGCAGGGATTGTTTTTCAGCAGCATGATCTGAGCCGTTAAAAACGCGAATAACAGCGTGCGGATCAGCGTGCCGATGATGGGCATGATCACCTTGTTCAGCACGATGCGCGCCGCCACCACAGCCACAGCGATGCGGAAGGCCACCGCGCCAACCAGCACGGCGGATACCACCTGGGCCGCGTAATTGGCCGCCGTTTGAAGCGTTTCATCGGTGATATACTGCTGAATCAGCCCTTCGATCAGATAGCGAAAATAGACCTGTCGATACAGGATCCAGGCAATCATCACGCTGCATAGATTCAGCGATATATACAGGATCCCCTTCCCAAGCAAGCCGTTATACAGCGGCTTGTAGAGCAAAAACCCCAGCAGCATGGACACTGGGATCGTCAGCATGGCCACCATTACCAGCGATATGAGCTCGTCAAAAAAGCGGTCCCCCAAAGCGCTTGTGACGATATCAGCCGTCACCTGGCGATGGCCTGTCACGGCTTCCAGCAGCTGCCGGGCGATATCGCCGCAGGATGAAAGCAGCGGGAATTCCTCCATGCCCGCCATATCGATCACGGCATCGGGTATGATCCCCCGCAGGAATCCGGGCTCACAGATCAGCAGCAGCACGACTGCCGTCAGCGCGATGATCAGGAAAATGCGAATGGCCTTCATGTTTTGTCACCCGCCTTTCTTTTGTTCATTATAGGCGCTGATCGCCGTATTGTCAACGCGGCGTCTCCAAGCGAGTGATATCGGCTCCCAGCTGCCTCAGCTTTTCATCCAGCCCTTCATATCCCCGGCCAATATGACCCGCTTCATCGTTCAGGCGGGTCTCGCCCTGGGCAGCGAGGCCCGCCAGCATCAGGGCCGCTCCCGCGCGAAGATCGGTAGCCTCCACGGCACAGCCGTAAAGCGGCTGGCCTCCTTTTACCACAGCCATACGTCCTTCCGTGCGGATATCGGCGCCCATTCGGCTCAGCGCCACAGCATGCATATAGCGGTTTTCAAAGATCGTTTCCAGAAACACGCTCTGGCCTTTGGCTTTGCAGCATACCGCCATCATGGGCGCCTGCAGATCGGTGGGGAATCCCGGATAGGAGAGGGTACGCACGTCCACGCCATGCCTGGCCCTTCCCCGAAGACACAGTCCCCGGGCGTCCTCCTGCACCAGCATGCCGGTTTCCCGCAGTTTAAACAGCAGCGCCCGCAGGTGGTCGCTCCGCGCGCCGGAAAGCAGAACGCTTCCCTCGGTGATCGCTCCGGCGCAGGCCAATGTTCCCGCTTCAATGCGGTCAGGTATTGGCGTATAATCGACGCCGCTCAGCCGCGCGACACCGTCCACCACCACCGTTCCCGTGCCGGCGCCCAGGATGCGCGCGCCGCAGCGGTTCAGAAAATCGCAAAGGTCAACGATCTCCGGTTCTTTGGCTGCGTTTTCAATGCGGGTCACGCCGCTGGCCAGCGCAGATGCCATGATCAGGTTTTCGGTAGCTCCCACGCTGGGGAAATCCAGATAGATGCTGCCCCCGCTCAGCCTGCCTTTCGCAATGGCCAAATTGTTTTCCTGGATCGCATCAGCGCCAAGGGACCGCATGCCCCGCAGATGGATATCCACAGGACGCTGACCGATGGCGCAGCCGCCAGGCAGCGGCACCTCGGCTTCGCCCAGCCTGGCGCAGAGCGGACCCAGCACCAATATGGAAGCGCGCAGCCTGCGCATGACGTCCGCGTCTTCCGGGGAACGCAGCTTATCGGCTCGCACCGTCAGATCGCGGCCGTCGCGACTGACGATGGCTCCGCATGCCCTGAGCACGCCCACCATGCTGTCCACATCGGTCAATGCGGGCACACGGTGCAGCGTGACCGGCGTATTGCAAAGGAGCGCCGCCGCCATGATCGGCAAAACGGCGTTTTTTGACGTGTTGATTTGCGCCTCGCCATGCAGGGACGGCGAGGTGCGAACGATGTAAATGGGCATGGCAACGCACCTCCAAAGCTGCGCCGGTCTTCACCGACAGCCTCAGTTTGCGCCGACATTTTTGCCTCATTCCTCCGAAAAATCGCATCAAATCGTGTTCCCAGCCGATTTCAGCCAGGTATATCCGCGCGATTTCCCGCAGAAACCGTTCTCTGATGGCACATCTTTACGCCTGTCAAATGCAGGAAACCGCTCTTCCTTCCCATGCTTTATTTTTCATGGAACGCATTGTCAAACGCAGGCGGCTATGCTACAATAAATGCGAATAAACATTCCCATTTCAGGAGTTCTTATGAGTCATTTTGTTTTAAAAGCGCCCTACAGCGCCAGCGGCGATCAACCCCAGGCCATCGAAGCCCTGGCCGAAGGCTTTAAGCGCGGGCTCAAGGCGCAAACGCTGCTGGGCGTGACCGGCTCGGGTAAAACCTTTACCATGGCATCCGTCATCGAAAAGGTGCAGCGGCCCACCCTGGTGATCGCCCACAACAAAACGCTGGCCGCCCAGCTTTGTTCGGAATTCAAGGCTTTTTTTCCGGACAGCGCCGTGGAATACTTCGTCTCCTATTACGACTACTACCAGCCCGAGGCGTACATCGCCTCCAGCGATACCTATATTGAAAAGGATTCATCGGTCAATGATGAAATTGACCGGCTTCGCCACAGCGCCACCGCCGCCCTGCAGGAACGGCGGGACGTGATCATTGTTGCCTCGGTAAGCTGCATCTATTCCATGGGCGATCCCAGCGAGTATACCAATCAGATGATCAGCCTGCGTCCCGGCATGAGCGTCGGCAGGGACAATCTGCTGCGCAGCCTCATCGATATCCAGTTCAGCCGCAACGATATCAGCTTTACCCGCGGTACATTCCGGGCGCGGGGCGACGTGGTGGAGATCATGCCGGCCAGCATGAGCGATAACGGTATCCGCGTGGAGTTTTTCGGCGATGAAGTGGATCGCATCAGCGAAATCAACCCGGTAACGGGCAAAGCCGTCCATACGCTTCAGCACGTATCCATCTATCCGGCCACCCACTACGCTACCAGCGCTGTTGAGCGCGAAAAAAACATTGCCTGCATCGAAGAGGATCTGCAGGCGCAGGTGGAAAAATTCAAAGCCGAAGGCAAGCTGCTGGAAGCCGAGCGCATCGCCCAGCGCACTCGCTACGATATAGAAATGCTGCGGGAAATCGGTTTTTGCACCGGCATTGAAAACTACAGCCGCTATTTTGACGGACGTCAGCCCGGAGACGCGCCTTTTACGCTGCTGGATTATTTTCCCAAGGATTTTATTGTGTTCATTGACGAAAGCCACCAGACCATCCCTCAAATCCGCGCCATGTTCAACGGCGACCGCGCTCGCAAGACAGCGCTGGTGGAATACGGCTTCCGCCTGCCCAGCGCCTTTGACAACAGGCCGCTTCGGTTTGAGGAGTTTGAAAGCAGGATCGGACAAACGATGTTCGTATCGGCCACGCCAGGCCCCTATGAAGCCGAGCACAGCCTGCAAACGGTGGAGCAGCTGATTCGTCCCACCGGGTTGCTGGATCCCAAAATCATCGTGCGTCCGGCCACCGGACAGGTGGACGACCTGCTGGGCGAGATCAATGAGACGGTAGCCCGCGGCGAGCGCGTGCTGGTGACCACGCTGACCAAAAAAATGGCCGAAAGCCTGACCGATTATCTGCGTGAAAACGGCGTTCGGGTTCGCTACCTGCATTCCGATATCCAAACCATGGATCGTATGGAGCTGATCCGTGACCTGCGCTTGGGCGCATATGACGTGCTTGTGGGCATCAACCTGCTGCGCGAAGGACTGGATATTCCTGAGGTATCGCTGGTAGCCATTTTGGATGCGGACAAGGAAGGCTTCCTGCGCTCTGAAACCAGCTTGGTGCAGACCATTGGCCGCGCCGCCCGCAATGCGGAGGGCCGGGTGCTGATGTATGCCGACAGCCTGACCGACAGCATGACCTACGCCATCAATGAAACCAACCGCCGCCGGGCCATTCAGGAGGCCTACAACGAGCAGCATGGCATTACCCCGCAATCGGTCAAAAACGCCGTTCGCGCACTGCTGGAGATCACCGACAAGGCGGAGGACGATGCCCGCCGCTATGGTATGACCGACCAGGAGATGCAGGATCTGATGAAGCAGCTGGAGGACCAGATGCTGGCCGCCGCAGGCGATCTGGACTTTGAGAAGGCCGCTAAGCTGCGCGACAAGCTGTTTGAGCTCAAGGGCAATAAGCCCGTGGACAAGCCGCAGCCCCAGCACAGGCGGCGGAGGGAGCACCTGAAGCACGGCAAATAATTGACAAAAGGCCGAATCTCCTGTATCA
>JAFUDW010000215.1 GCA_017464225.1 Clostridia bacterium
ATTGAGCTTCGCGAACACTTCCTCGTAGTATGCGTCGGTGATGGCGTCGCCGGAATGGTACCACAGGCTGATGGTCTTGCGCTCGCCCTCGGCGGAAGCGAAGGCGCACAGGCTCAATACCATACAGAGAACGAGAGCCATGGAAAGAAGCTTTTTCATGTCGATTCCTCCTTACGGTTTGATGGGGTAATAGTGATATATATTCCCGCTTATCCCTTTACAGCGCCGGCGGTTGCGCCGCCTGCCATGCGCTTTTGCAGGAAAGCGAAAATAACCAGTACGGGGATCAGGGCGACGACGCACCCGGCGGCCAGGTGGCCGTAATCGGTGCCAAACTCGCCCTGGAAGGCGTTCAATCCCAGCGGAAGAGTATACTGCTTTTTATCTGTGATGAAGGCGATGGCGTATACGTACACGTTCCAGGCGTTGATGAAGGCATACGCGCCGGTAGCGATGATGGCCGGCAGCATGGTGGGGATCAGGATGCGGACCACGCCGCCCATCAGCGAGCACCCGTCCACCTGGGCCGCCTCCTCCAGGGAGACCGGAACCGAGTTGTAATAACCCATCATCATAAGCATGCAGTAAGCCAGGTTGGTGCAGGAGCACACGATGACCAGGCTCCACAGGTTGTTGATGAGCTTCAGGTTGTTCATGATCTGGAACAGGGGGATCATCAGCACCACGGCCGGCAGCATCTGGGTCGCCAGCAGCATGATGTAGACCACCGTCCGTCCCTTGAAGCGGTACCGACTCATGGCGTATCCGCCCAACAGGGAGAGCACCATAATAATGATGGTGGTGAAGGTGGCCACAAACAGGCTGTTGAGGAAATACCGGTCAAAGCCCAGGGAGAACAGGCCCTTGAAGTTCTCCAGCGTCGGGTGATTCGGCCAGTACTGGATCGGGATGGAAATGACGTCGATGGAGTCCTTCAGCGAGGTGTTGAGGATCCAGTAGAAGGGGAAGAGCATGAACACCAGGAACAGCGCCAGGGGGATATACCGCACGAATATATTGGTGATACGGTCCTTCGTTTTGCGGCGCATCAGTTGATCCCCTCCTTTCCCAGCTTGCCCCACTTGATGTAGATGAAGGCAAAGATCATCATGACGGCCGTCGCGATCACGGATAGGGCGCTGGCATAGCCGTAGTCCATCTTGTTTTTAAAGGTAGTCATAATGTACAGCGCCAGCGTGGTGGTGCCGCGGTTGGGGCCGCCGTCCGTCATGGAGATGATCAGGTCCACCGCGTTGAAGGTCCAGATGGCACGGAGCAGCGTGGTCAGGATGATGGTATCGCGGATCATCGGCAGGGTGATACTGAACAGGGCGCGGGGCGCGCTGGCGCCGTCGATCTTGGCGGATTCATACAGATCCTCCGGGATAGAGCTCAGCGCTGCCAGGAAGCTCAAGGTGAAGAAGGGAATGCCGCGCCACACATTGGCCAGGATCACGGAGAAAGTGGCGGACCCGGCGTTGGAGAACCAGGAAACGTTTTGCTTGATGATCCCTACCTTTTTCAGCAGATCGTTGAATACGCCGTAGGTTTCGCCCATGATCAACTTCCAGATAATGCCGACCATGACGCCGGCCACAGCCCAGGGGGTCAGCGCCAGCGCGCGGCTGACGCCCCGGCCCTTGAACTTTTTGTTGAGCAGATAGGCCAGCCAGAAGCCCAGCACGCATTGAAATACCACGCTGACCAGCACCCAGCGCAGGGTGGTGAATATGCTCTTGGTGAACACCGCGTCCTTGGAGAAGATCTTGATGTAATTCGCAAAGCCGATATAGCCCCACTGCTTCGGCTTGGTCACCACGTGATTTTGAAGGCTCATGATGAACACGTTGATGATAGGCCAGAACATGAAACAGCAGATGAAAATCATCACCGGCGCCAGCAGCAGATAGGGGGTCATTTGCTTGCGCAGAGCGCGGCGGCGGGTGATTTTCGCCCGGGATACAGATGTGGACATTACTTCACTCCTCTCTTGGAAGGCTGCTAAGCAAAAATCGATCAGGAACACGCTTCAACATTATACTTTTTACTGTATTTATTATAACATGTTTCGACCAGTCATGACAATACCTTGGTCATAAAAATCGATCATTCAATGACAAAAATCGATCATGACCTTCAGCATGCTGCCGGCGTTATGGTGGAAATCCTCAAAGGCCTTTGCCGCCTGCGCGAATGGATAAATATTCGTGATGATCCTGTCCAGATTGATATCCTGGTCCTTCACGAGGTCGATCAGTTCCTCAAAATCCCGGGTCAGAGCGTTGCGTGAGCCATAGATGTTCAATTCCTTTTTCTGGATGACGGTGAAATCCAGATCGATATTGTGCTTGCCCACGCCGACCACCGCCACGCGGCCGCCGAAGCAGGCGGCGTCCAGGCAGTTCTGCAGGGTGGAGGGGAGGCCCACGCATTCCACCGTCACGTCAAAGCCGTTTCCGTCCGTCACTTCCCGCCAGGCATGATCAAAGCTTTCGGGGTTTTCGTTCAGGATGCTCCCATCCATGCCAAACTGCATGGCGTAGTCCAGCTTTTTCGGGGCAATATCGCAAACCCAAACCTTTGCGCCACGGGCCTTGGCGGCGATGGCGGCCAGCACGCCGATGGTGCCGGCGCCTACCACCAGCACCCTGTCGCCTTCCCGGACCTGGGCGCGCTGGATGCCGTGATAGCCGATGCAGAAGGGTTCGATCAGCGCCAGCGTCCTGGGATCGAGCCCCTTGCCGTCGATCAGCCGGCTGACGGGCATGACCATATATTCGCTGAAGCCGCCGTCGCGCTGAACGCCCATGGTCTGGTTGGACATACAGGCGTTGACCAGCCCCTTGCGGCAGGAGTAGCATTTACCGCAGTTGAAATATGGGTTTGCCGTCACGATATCCCCAGCCTTGAAGCCCCTGCTGTTCTCCCCGATCGCGACGATTTCTGCGGAAAATTCGTGGCCTGGGATGCGAGGATAGGTCAGATAGGCGTTGGTACCCCGATAGGAATTCAGATCGCTGCCGCAGATGCCGCCGTACAGGGGACGCAGCAGCGCTTCATCCCTGCCGACCTCAGGCTTTTCGATCTCCCGGATCTCCACTTTTCCCGGATTCACGATGGTAATGGCTTTCATGTTGAAACCTCTTTTCTTAGATTACGCAGAGTAGATGTAAGCAACCTGAAGGTTATTCAAAGAACAGTTTCTTAGCGTTTTCATACAGGATCAGGTTTTTCTCATTCTCTGATAGCGCATCATGCGCGGCAACAAGGCCGATCAGCTGATCGTAGCTGTATCTGCACAGATTGCTTGGCAGGTCAGTACCAAACAGTATTTTGTCGCAGCCTGCGATTTTTACGGCGTCCAAGAGGAAGCGACGGGCAATTGGATAGGGTTCCGGATCCGGTTCTACATTGTGCTGCAGGGATGCGATATCAAACCAAACATTCGGCAGCGCAAGCGCACGGAGCGCTTCGCACATCTGTGCTTCCATGTGCTGACGCGGGGCGAGCAGGTGGCATACCACAAAACGGGCAGAAGGATGCCTTTTAATGCTCGTTTTCAGCGCGTCCACCTGACAGCTTTCACTTCCGAGCGCGCCGATATCAATCACTGTGGTTATACCATGATCGTCAAGAAATGCAAATTCTCGCTCCATGATTTCACCGTCAAGGCTGAAGACCGGTTTTGCGCTCATCAGTCCGGAGCCAAGGCTGCATTCAAATTTGACGACGCGGAACTCCAGTTGTTCAAACAGGTGACGCACGATTCTATCCCTGTTTTTACAGAATGGGTCATATGTCGCCGCAGCCAAAAAACGGTCCGGATACCGCTTCATCGCTTCATATGAATACATGGTCTGATATCCAAGAAAATCTCCCTGCAAAAGCACGGCTTTTTCAACATTATATCGGTCCATTAGCCGGATGACGGCTTCCGGCGTAACGCTGTATTCGCCCAATTCATCCGGGATCAGTTTTAAAACCGTCCCATCGGTATACTGCGCTTCGCCTTTTCCGATCGCACGGAGCTCTCCCGAAGCGCCTCGACCGTGTATAAATTCCGCCAAATGCACATGAGAGTCGATAATTTTCATGCTGTTTCTCCTGAATTGCACAGCCGCTATTTGATCGCGCTGTCCATGGCTCCTTTTACAAAGAATTTTTGCAGGAACAAGTAGACAATAACGACGGGGAGCATGCCCAGGACGGCCACCGCCGCGGCGCCGTTATAATCGGAGCTCGTGGTCGAAAAAAAGCCTTGTATGACTTGAGTTACCGTAAAAAGATTCTTCTTTTGCATCACATAGTGCGTGAAAAGGTAATTATTCCAGATTGATACGCCCTGCATGATGATGACCGTAGCCGTGACCGGGCCCAATTGAGGCAGAATGATCCGGGAAAACGTGTGAAAGCGGCTGGCGCCATCGATGAATGCCGCTTCTTCCAGCTCGATTGGAATGGTGGAAATAAAATTAGAATAGAGGTAAATGGACATGGAGATATTGAATGTCGCTAGGATCAGGATAATTCCCCAGTAGGTCGATATTGCTCCGATCTTTGACAGTATGGAGTATAAGCCGACCAGAATAGTCAATGGCGTGATCATCATGATCCCCATAAAGAACTTGCTGATAAGACCATTCAGCAGCGTCTTTTTTCGAGCGATCGGATAGGCGGCCATTGCGCCGACGATCACCACGATGAGGAGCGTTCCAACGACGATGATCGCGTTATTCTTTATCGCGTTAAGAATGCTTCCGTTTTTTAATGCGTTGGTGTAATTGCCAAAATAGAAAGGATTGGGCAGGAGAAGCCTGGAGGAACTGTCGCTTTGAGGCTTGAACGAAATGCAGAGTACTACATAAAAGGGAAGCAGATAAAATAGACAGATAAGGATGGAAACGACCCAGTCAATGCTCCACAGAATGTATTTTTTCTTTTTCACAGCAATTTCCTTTCCTTTCTCTTGAGCCAGGAATTGGAAATGTTCGCGATGATCATGATGAAAATAAAACTGAACACGCCCACAGCCGCCGCGTAGCCTGCTTTTTCAGCGGAGAAATACTGGTTTTCAATAAAGCTCGAAAGTGAATGAGTCGATTTTGCCGGCCCACCGCCTGTCAATGCTACGATGATCTCATATAACTTCAGGCCGCCGATCAGATTGAGGGTGACCGCGCTTGTCGTCGAAGGCATCAGCAGGGGCAGCGTGACCTCGCTGAATCGATGCCACGCATCGGCACCGTCCAATTCCGCGGCTTCATACAAATGCACAGGGATTCCCTGCAGTCCGGCTAAAAAGATCAGCATTGTGTTTCCGACAAACTGCCAGGAGTTGATCAGGGTTATGATGAGGACAGAACGTTTTGAATCGGCAAGCCAGTCCACCATGGGAGCTCCCGCCAGCAGCATGACATCGTTGAGCGCGCCGTGACTGTATTGGAAAATGAAATACATGATATAACCCATGACCAGGCCGGAAATCAAGACAGGCAGATAGATGATCGCTCGTACGAGATTTCCGCCCGGGAAGCGCTGATTCAGGAATAAAGCGAGCATCAGCCCGAACACGACGTCGATCAGAGAACTGCCAAAGCCGTAAATCAGCGTATTTTCAAAGCTTTTTTTGAATACAGAGTCGCTGAACATCGTCAGGTAATTCTTAAACCCCACATATTTCATCGATGATGAATATCCGTTCCATTTGAAAAAAGAAACATAAACCGCATTGCAGAATGGGTATATGATAAAGAAAGCGATGAGCAGCAAAGCGGGCAGATAGAACAGGTTGAAGCCCCGGCTCTCTCTTGCTTTTCCCAAAGTCCTCTTCATAATAAGTTTCCTTTCCGTTCAATTGAATGTGAGCGGATAAAGCAGATCAGGCCTGCCTGCATCGATCACAGGCAGGCCTGACGTCATATCATGGATCAGAAGGCATCTTTGTAGGTGTCTTCAATCAGCTTGATGGCATTGTCGATATTCTCTTCCGTGCCGCCCTCGCCCTCAAAGAAGGCGGAGCTTGCCTGCATCAGCTCCCAGAACATGCCGCTGGGCAGATATGCCTGATCAAAGTAGGTGACATAATCAACGCAGCCTGCAAAGGCAGCCTGGCCCTCGCGGATGGCATCGATGCTGTAGGAGCCGTCAACATTGACGTTGGTCATTGCGGGAATGCCGCCCTCGATTTCGATCAGGACGCGCGCGGCGTTTTCCGGCCGGGCAAGGAAGGACAGGAACTGCTTGGCAGCCTCTTTGTTCGGCGAGTCCTTCCATATGCCGATGCAGCTGTTGTTTCCTTCGCTGACGCCCCAGGTGGTCAGGCCGCCCACATCAACGGCGGGCATGGGGATCATACCGATCTGAGCATCAGGATTCAGGTCGAGCACAGCGTTGATGCCATCATTCGTGTAGAACATGAAGGCGCATTCGCCGTTGGCCAGCGCGCGAAAGCAGGTGTCGCGGTCCGCAGTGGAAGCGTCCACATTCCAATAGCCTTTCTTCCACCATTCGGCCATCTTCTCGAAAGCAGGACGGGCATTTGCCCAATCGAATGTTCCTTCCTTCAGCTCCTCGCCATAGTTTTTCTCAAGAGAAGCGCAGGTCAGGAAAGCGGGGAGATAGGCATCCATGAAGTGGCCGTTGTTCGTCATGGAACCGCCGTTGGAGATGTACATGGGGGTAATGCCCGCTGCAACCAACGTATCCATCGCCGCTTCAAAGGCGGGAATATCCTTGATCGCAGTCGGATCGATACCATTCTCCTGCAGCACGGTCTTGTTGTACATAATGGCATTCACGCCTTCGCTGATGGGCAGGATATAGATGTTGCCGTTGGTTTTGTCTTGAATAGCGCCTTTGATGGAATCATCGATATACTGAACCCAATCCTGGTCGTTCAGGGGCTCAAGGTATTCTCCGTACCGCATGACGCTCCAGCCATGCGTGTTCCAGAGGTCAGGCAGCTGTTTGGAACCCATGCGCGTCTTCATGATGGATTCAAAGTCTACGCCATAAGGTGTCAACTCGACTTTGATGCCGGTTTCGGCATAGAACAGGTCGATCAATTCCTGCATTACGGTTACCTGATCATCGATCTGGAAGTTTACGGCATATTCAAGATGGATTTCATCCGCCAGACAGGCTACCGCAGAGAATGTCATGATGCAAGCAAGCAGCACCGCAAACAGTTTTTTCATTGCTCAGTTCTCCTTTCAAATCCAATCAAACGATCCAGTACAGCAAAACCAAGAAATGGTATACTCTTACATATTGATCACCTCGATCGAACAGAAACACCTTTTTCTCAGCTTCGGATAGCGCGTGAGATTCTCGCTCACCATTGATTTGTATAAAGTTTATCACTTTTTCTCCTATTTTGACAATATTATTTGCATTATTGCGCCATAACTTTTATGTTATGGCATGCTTGACAGCCACGCTGCCCGTATATAAAATATCAGTATACCGTAAGGATGGGAGGGAATGTTTTTATGCCCCGCAGAAACTCCGATACGCTGTATTATCTTTCGGTGCTTGCCGAGGAGCAGAATATGACCCGGGCTGCCGACCGGCTATATATTTCGCAGCCCGCGCTGACCGCTTTCCTAAACCGACTGGAGGCGGATTTGAACGTCCGCCTATTTGACCGCAGCGCCGTTCCTATCCGTTTGACTGACGCAGGAAGATACTTTATCACCAATATGCAGCGCATCGAAGTCATGAAAAACCAGCTGATGGACGACCTGCGGAGCATGGATCAGAGCATCCAGCGCATCCTTCGCATCGGTATCGGCCGGAACCGCGGCGCCATGCTGATGCCGGAGACGTTGAAGCGCCTGAATGCGCAGCTGCCGGACCTGCGGATCAGGCTCTATGAGGACAGGGATATCAACATGGTGGAGTCCATCCATCACGGCATGCTGGATGTGGCCGTCCTGGAGACCTTCGCCTATATCGGCGAGCTTCCCTATACTATGATCGGACAGGAGCAGCATTGCTTTATCACGAGCTACGATCATCCGGATTTCGCCCACTTGGAGCGGGATGGAAACGCGCCGGATCATCCCATCGACGCTGACGTATCGCTGCTCAACCAGCAAAACTTTCTGTGCCCGAACGTACGCTCCTCCCTGAACGATTTCACCCAGTGGCTGTTTTCCAATTACCGTGTCAGGCCCCGGGATATCATCTTTGTATCCAACAATGTGACTGCCTATCAGCTGGCGCTGAAAAACCTGGGATGTGCGTTTTTGAATACCCGCTATGCCGATCTGATCCGCACGAAGGAAAGACCGCTCTATATCATGCCGGGCGGTCATCCTGTCTACCGGCGGCTCTATGCGGTTTACCCCAGCAGCGAGCCATTGCCCGAGGTGGCCGCCCTGATCCGTTGCATGACGGAGGTGCTGGCCGCAGGGTGAGAAAAGAGGATGTTTGTTTGCGCTGTGCGGTGTCTTTCACCTTCGGAAGCCCGCGCTGCCCGACACGCAAAAAGCCCTTGCGTTTGCACGCTGCAGAGAGCGGCTTCTGGCGCATGGGCCTCTTTATAAGCTGTGTTCGGACATCGGTCGGGAATCAAAAGTTCATTTTGTTTTTAACCTCGAGCAGAGGTAGAGATTATTTAGGGCCAATGACACGTTAAACTCAGTTTCTTTTGTTACCGATTTGCTTAGAACCATAACTCATGCGCTAAAGGAATTTTACGAATAACCCCGTTCAAATTGCCCCGCGCACTTTCTCATGCGCGGGGCGGGCTATTTTCGATTCAACCCTTGTATAGCCTATAGATATGCTTTACTCAGCCGTTGGCGGCTTTCAGCTCTTTTTCCAGCGGCTCCACCTGCTTTTTGCGCCATACGCCGCGCTTGTACAGGATGATGATGGCGATCATGGCGATCATCCAGCTGGCGAGCAGCGATACGAACACCATGCGCTGCTGGGCGATCAGCGGCCGGCCGGTGTTTTTCATGATCGCTACCAGGCCGTAGGCCAGGGGCAGGCGCAGGCCGATGGTGGTGGCCAGCGTGACCCACATGGGCGTCATGGTATCGCCCGCGCCGCGCATGACGCCGGACAGCACCTGGTTGACCGCCATGGCGACATAGCCCACAGCCAGGATATACATCATGCCCATGGAAAGATCGATCAGCGCTTGCTCCGGGGTGAAAAGCCGCATCAGAGCGGGACCGAAAAGCAGCACCAAGGGCGTGAGCACCAGCGCGGTGACCAGCGACATGATCAGCCCCTGACGGGTGCCGATCCCCAGCCGGTCCAGCTTGCGCGCGCCAAGGTTCTGACCTGCATAGGTGCTCATGGCCTGGCCGAAGCTGAAATTGGGCAGCATGGCGTAGCCGTCCACGCGCATCACCATCACGTTGCAGGCGATGAACATTTCATCGCCAAAGCTGTTGATCAGCCGCTGCACCACCATCATGGCGCAGGAGAACAGCGCCTGGTTGAGCCCGCTGGGTACGCCCAGGCGGATGATCCATTTCAGATAGTGGCCGTTGGGCTTCAGATCGCTCAGCTTCAGGGTAAACAGCTTTTTGAGGCTCAGGAGCTTGAACAGGCACAGCACGGCGGAAACAAACTGCGCCAGCACGGTGGCCAGGGCGACGCCCGCCACGCCCATCTTGTCCACAAAGGCAAGATCCAGCGCCACGTTCAGCGCGGACGTGAGCAGCAGGAAGCCCAGGGCGGAAAGAGAATCGCCCAGGCCCCGGAGCACGCCGGCCAGAATATTATAATAGAAAAAACCGGCGATACCGATAAAATAGATGTTCAGATAATCCCGGCAGCCGTCGTACATGCTGGGCAGCGTGCCCACGGCGGTGAGCAGCGGCCCTGTGATCATGGGGCCGATGATCATGATGATCACGCTGGCAATGGCGGTGATGGTGATGCAGTTGCCAATGGTTTTGCTCAGGCCGTCCTGATTCCTGGCGCCGTAAAACTGGGCCACCAGGATGCCCGCGCCGGTGGATATACCCACAAACAGCGCCAGCAGCAGATTCAAAACGGGCATGGCGTTGCCCACGGCGCCCAGCGCGTTATATCCCCACCGACTGTTGCCGATCACCACGGCGTCCACGGTATTATACAGCTGCTGGGCAAAATTGCCGATCAGCATGGGAAAAGCAAACTCGGCAATGCGCTTCCACGGCGCGCCCTGGCTCATGTCCCGCGGCGCAAACATCTCCTTCAGCTTGGTAAACATCCCGATCCTCCTTCGTGCGCATTGAAGAGATTATAGCATGAATATGTGGGAGAATCAACATAGGGATAGTGCCATCTGTACAGGAGGTTTCAATTTTCCAATATGATCCATTTCCCGTTTTTACGCGCTCCTTCCCGACGCAAGACGCCCGCAGCTTGCAAGCGCTTCATAGCGGTGCGGACGGTTCGTAGGGATTTTCCGATTTCCGCCGCCAATTTCTCCTGCGTTAGCATGGGATCATTTGCCAGCCGCCGCAAAATTTCCTGTTCGGTATCCGAGAATTTATCCGGCAAGTTGTTGCCGGTTAAATTGCCGGTTAAATTCTTTGCCGCCGACGTCGCTTCCTCGGTCTCGGCTACTTCGGTCAGTGCTTCGCGGATGATGCCCAGCATGAACTGAATGAAAACGGTGGATTCGCCCCGGCTGTCTGAAACGGCCAGAGCTTCATAATAACCCTCCTGGTGATCATGGATCAGCGATTCCACCGGTACCCAGGCAAAGAACGGCTGCCATTTGGACAGGATCAGCGTATGCCACAGCCGGCCCATGCGTCCGTTTCCGTCAGCAAAGGGGTGGATGAATTCAAACTCATAATGGAAAACGCAAGACTTTATCAGCGGATGGGCGCGGCTGGTCTGCATCCAATCAAACAGCTGCGCCATCACCTCGGGTATATATTTTGGCGGCGTGCCAGCATGGATCAGTTCGCTGCCCTTGTACACGCCCACGCCACCGGAACGGAAGCATCCTGCCTCGTCTACCAAACCGCTCATCATCAGAGCATGGGCGCGGAGCAAATCGTCCATGGAGCAAGGGTTCAATCGATCCAGCTGCTCATAGACGGTATAGGCGTTTTTAACCTCGTGTATATCCCTGGGCGGTGCCAATACGCGCTTGCCGTCCAGCACCGCCGTGACCTGGCCGAGGGAGAGGCTGTTGTGCTCGATGGCCAGGGAGGAATAAATGGTGCGGATGCGGTTCTCCCGACGCAGGGTGGGGTTTCGCCGCAGTGTACTGCCCACAGCGATCAGTCCGGTCAGCTCTGCGATGTTCGCGATCAGCCCTGTGATCTCCTCCGTCAGCGCGTATGGAGGTTTGTAGGTTGGTTCGGTGGGATGGTCTTTCATATAGTGACCTCTAATAATCAGGTGGTTAATCTGTTTTTAGTTTTATTATGGCATTTACCGCCGTGTTATAGATGGCCTCCGGCATAGGGCCAAAATGAATGTTGAGCATGAAATCACCTCATAAGTATACCATACGATCACCTTTTCAGGCAATGTACCTCATAATGCGATGCGACAAAATATTTTGTACGTGGATAGTATGATAAATCATCCTAATTCAGTGAAAAAATGAAGAAGGGATGCCCTTATTTGAAAGGCGCTCCATGGCGTTTGGATTATACCGCTGTCTGACGTATCTCTTTCTATGTATCTAATATATAATCTGTATTTGACAACCCAAATTTTGCAAGTCTTTTCCGATGGCGCCCCTTGCCGCTGACTGTGAAATATGGTATATTTATCTCCTGCGGCGCGGCGCGCCGCGATCAACCGGAGGATGGATTCGCAATGCAATATGACGTGATCATTATCGGCGCGGGGCCGGGCGGCATTTATACCGCGTATGAACTGAAGAAGCTGGATAAGGATATCAGGATCGCCGTATTTGAGGGCGGGCACCCGCTGGAAAAACGCAAGTGCCCTATTGACGGGGACAAGGTGAAAACCTGCATCGGCTGTAAGAGCTGCTCCATTATGAGCGGTTTTGGCGGCGCGGGCGCTTTTTCGGACGGCAAGTATAACATTACCAATGATTTTGGCGGCACGCTGTACGAATACATTGGAAAAAAACAGGCGCTGGAGCTGATGCACTACGTGGACGATATTAATCTGAGTCACGGGGGCGAGGGCACCCGGCTGTACAGCACGGCAGGCACCCGGTTTAAAAAAATCTGCATCCAGAACAAGCTGAACCTGCTGGACGCCTCGGTGCGCCATCTGGGCACCGATATCAACTATGTGGTGCTGCAAAACCTGTACGACGAGCTGCGTGGCCAGGTGGATTTTCATTTCGATACCCCGGTGACCACCATCCATGTGCTAAAGGACGGCTATGAGGTGGAAACCGAGGGCGGCGCGTTCACGTGCAGGCGGTGCGTGGTCAGCGTGGGCCGCAGCGGCAGCAAATGGATTGAAAAGGTGTGCCATGAGCTGGGCATCGAAACCCACAGCAACCGCGTGGATATCGGCGTCAGGGTGGAATTGCCCGCCGTGGTGTTCAGCCATCTGACCGATGAGTTGTACGAGAGCAAGATCGTATACCGCACCGAAAAGTTTGAGGATAACGTGCGCACCTTCTGCATGAATCCCAATGGCGCGGTGGTGAACGAGAATACCAACGGCATCGTCACCGTGAACGGCCACAGCTATGAGGATAAGAGCAAGCATACGGAGAATACCAATTTCGCCCTGCTGGTGAGCAAGCATTTTTCCGAGCCCTTCAAGGACAGCAACGGCTATGGCGAAAGCATCGCCCGGCTCAGCAACATGCTGGGCGGCGGCGTGATCGTGCAGCGCTTCGGCGATCTGATCCGCGGCCGTCGCAGCACGGTCAAGCGCGTGGAGGAGGGCAGCGTGACGCCCACGCTGGCAGCCACGCCCGGCGATCTGAGCCTGGTGCTGCCCAAACGCGTTTTGGACGGGATCATTGAAATGATCTATGCTTTGGATCGCATCGCGCCCGGCACGGCCAATGACGATACGCTGCTCTATGGCGTGGAGGTCAAATTCTACAACATGGAGGTGGATGTGAACGGGCACCTGGAAACCCGTTATCCCGGTCTCTATGTCATTGGCGACGGCAGCGGCATCACGCATTCGCTGTCCCATGCCTCCGCCAGCGGCGTATATGTGGCCAGAGATATGATGCAAAGGCGCGAGGCGGAGTAAGTCCGCGGTCAGGCGGCAGCCGCGCGCCGGGAAAACAGGATCGGCGGGGGGGAAGCGCGAGGCGCGATCGTCCCCGCCGCTTTCTGCTTTTGGTCAGTGTGCCGACAGGATACGGGTATCGGTTGCATTGATATCCAAAATATGCTATACTATATTCTGGTATACTTTCTGTATGCCTGTTTGAGTTCGCAATGAAACCAAAGGAGAACGCATGGACCGCTACAAATTGCTGATCACCGGCGGTACGCCGCTCCGGGGCGAAACCTGCGTGTATGGGGGCAAAAATACATCGGTAGCCGTATTGCCCGCCACGCTGCTTTGCGACGAGCCCTGCGTGGTGGAGAACCTGCCTGATATAGAGGATGTGCACGTGGTGCGCGACATGCTGGAGCTGCTGGGCGCCGTGGTGGATTACGACCGGCAGAACCGCCGCATGACGGTGGATCCACGGCCTGTAAGCTCCTTTCATGTGCCTTACCAGTTCACCCAGCGCATGCGCGCCAGCTATTATCTGTGGGGAGCGCTGCTGGGGCGCTGCGGCCAGTGCGAGGTGGGGTATCCCGGGGGCTGCGCCATCGGGAACCGCCCCTTTGAACAGCATATCAAGGGCTTCCGCGCGCTGGGCGCTCAGGTGGATGATTACGGCGGCATGATCTATGCCAAAGGCACGCTGATCGGCAGCGATATATTCTTTGACCGGATCACCGTGGGCGGCACCATCAATGTGATGCTTGCCGCCGCCCGGGCCCATGGGAATACCACCATTCATAACGCCGCCCGGGAGCCGCATATCGTGGATCTGGCCAACTTTTTGAATTCCATGGGCGGACGCGTGCGCGGCGCGGGTACCGATACCATCCGCATCCGCGGCGTGGATTATATGCATGGCAGCCGTTACAGCGTGATCCCCGATCAGATCGAAACCGGTACGCTGATGATCGCCGCTGCGGCCACTCATGGCGACGTGGTGATCCGGGGCTGTATCCCCACGCATATGGAAGCGCTGACGGCCAAGCTTCTGGAGATGGGCGTGCAGGTGGCGGACACCGACGACGCTATCCGCGTGCGCAGCGAGCGCCCGCACAGGGCTGTGAACCTGAAAACCCAGGAGTATCCGGGCTTTCCCACCGATCTGCAGCAGCCCATGAGCGCCATGCTCACCTGCGCCAGCGGGGACAGCATCGTGATGGAAACCATCTTTGAAAATCGCTTCAAGCATCTGAACGAGATCCAGCGCATGGGCGCAAAAGTCCGCATTGTGGAGCAGACCGCCATCATCGAGGGCGTGCGTGATCTGTACGGCGCGCCTGTGACGGCCACCGATCTGCGCGCCGGCGCGGCGCTGGTGATCGCCGGGCTGATGGCCAAGGGCACCACCGAGATCTACGAGCCCGGGTACATTGAGCGCGGTTATGAGCATATAGAAGACAAGCTTCGCGCCCTGGGGGCCGAAATCGTCCGGGCGCCGCTGTAAAGCGCCGGACAGAACAGAAAAGAAGGAGGGGTAGCCTGCATGAACGCCTTTGAGGTGCTTGGGCTCAGCATTGATGCTGATCAGGCCCAGGTGCGCGCCGCATATCGCAGTTCTGTCAAGCGCTGCCATCCCGATCAGTTTCAGGAAAAGGAACAGCAGGAAAGGGCGCAGGAGCAGCTGATCAGGCTGAACCTGGCCTATGAGGAGGCCCTGCGCATCGCCACCCAGCGCCAGGTAGGCTATAATACCGTGCCGGTGGAGGATGCCAAACATATGGCGGTGAAGCTGATGGAGCAGGGCAAGATCGATAATGCCTTGCGCCAGTTGATGCGCGCTTCCGAAAAGGACGCCGAATGGTATTACATCCAGGGCGAATTGTTGATGCGGATGCGCCAGTATGGCAGCGCGCACCAGAGCTTTCGGGAGGCCACGCGCCGAGATCCGGATAATTTGACCTATCGCCGCGGCGCGTTTGATTCGGCAAAGGCCGTTAAAAAGCATTCCCAGCCGCTGCAAAAGGCCGCCGACGCTCTCACGGGACTGTTCCACAGAAAGAAAAAATGATCGGGCGGACGATCGTGATATATCAGAAAACTGGACTGCTGCGCAATCGCGTTACAGCGGTCTTTTTGTTTGCCTGAGGGGTGGGGCACATAGATAGGTGTTTAGCGGGGGATATAACTGACCCCAAATAAGAGCCTCATTGGATACTCATACAGGATCAATGGCTGTCAGGGTTTGGGCCAAATGACAGGAGCGGTACTTTTTCCGCAGCGCTTCCCAGGCTGTTCGGGCGGCATTGGGGGAGGAAAATACGCCGAACACCGCGCTGCCGCTGCCGGTCATCTGAGCGGCCCGGGCGCCGTGTTCCCGGAGCGCTGTGATTGCCTGGCGAATCTGCGGCCGGAGGGGAAGGGAAATTTCCTGAAGCGTGTTGCCCATGACTGTGGGCAGCGCTGTGAGCGCGCCGGCCTTCAGCGCGGCGATAACGCCGGCAGTATCGGGGCGGCGCAGCGCGCTGGCTTCGCCCAGGGCGGTGAATACCTGGCGGGTGGACAGCCCGCGGCAGGGCTGCAGGATCACCAAGTGATATACCCGGCTCAGCGGCAAAGGCGTGATGATCTCGCCAATGCCCTGTACCCGGCAGGGTGTTCCGTGCAGGCAGTAGGGGATATCAGCGCCAAGCTGCAGCCCAATATCGCAAAGCGTATCCAGCGGATATGCCAGTCCCCAGAGCGTGTTCAGACCGCGGAGCACGGCGGCGGCATCGCTGCTCCCTCCGCCCAGGCCTGCGCCTGAGGGGATGCGCTTGCGCAGGCGGATATCGGCGCCTGCGTTTATGCCGGCATGCCGCCGCAGCGCTTCCGCGGCGCGGAGCGCCAGGTTATCGGGCCCGGCAGGCGTCCGTACCGGGCCCTCGGTATGCAGGGAAAGCGCGGCCGCGGGCTCAATGGTCAGCGTATCGTGCAGCGAAACGCTCTGCATCACCATGTCCAGCAGATGATAGCCATCCTCTCGCAGCCCAACGGTGTCCAGCGACCAGTTGATTTTGGCATAGGCGCGTATGATCATGCTTTATCCTCTGTGTGCGCGTTTTCCAGGGTGAATTCAAAGGCCGCGCCAGGGGTATCGGGCAGCAGGCGCAGCGTCTGTCCGTGCTTTTCCATGATGCGTTTGCTGATGGCCAGGCCCAGCCCGGTGCCCATGCCCACAGTATGGCTCTTGTCGGCCTTGTAGAAACGGTCGAAAATGTAAGGCGCGTCCTCGGGACTGACGCCGGGACCGTCGTCGCGCACGGTAACCCGCACGCAGTTTTTATCCTGAACGGTATCGATGGCGATATGCCCGCCCGCGGGCGTGTATTTGACGGCGTTGGAGATCAGATTGATCAGCACCTGCTCGATCTGCTCGGCGTCGGCGTGCACATAGAGCGGCTCATCCTCAAAGGATAGGGCCACGTCCATATTCTTTTCATCCAGCTGACTCATGTTGCCGATGATCACCCGCCGGATGCATTCGTGCACGTCAAAATCGCTGTAGGCCAGCTGCGTTTCGCTGTTCTCCATGCGGGACAGGTTGAGCAGGCTGGCCACCAGACGGCTGAGCCTGCGGGTTTCATCCAATACGATCTGCATGTACTTGCCGTGCTCGGAGGCGGGAATGGTGCCGTCCAGCATGCCCTCCAGGAAGCCCTGCATGCTGGTCATGGGCGAGCGCAGCTCATGGGATACGTTGGCAACAAAGTCCCTGCGGGTCTGCTCCAGCGCGGCCAGCTGCCCGGCCATTAGGTTGAAAGCGCTGGCCAGCTCCCGGGTCTCGCTGCTGCCCGATACGGGGGCGCGGCTTTCAAACTTGCCCACGGCAAACTCGCCGACCACCTGGGCCATAACGCGCAGAGGCTTGACCATCTGCCGGGTGATGAAAAAGATAATGACGGCGGAAATGACCAGCACCACCAGGGCGGCCAGGGCCACCTTGAGCGCGATGGTGCGGAAGCCCGCGTATACCGTCTGGGCGGCGGTCTGGATATACACCGCGCCCAGCGCCACGCCGTTATCCATCCAGGGCACGGCCACGGTGAACATGGGGCCGTTGGGGCCGTCCTGCTGCTGGATGATCTGTTCGCCCTTGAGCACTTCGGCCAGCGTATCGATGATGTGCTGGCGGTCAAACTCCAGCCCGCTCTCGTTCATCAGGCTGGCGGTCATATATACCGTGATCTGCCCCGTGCGGTCAGCCACAACGCTGTAGGCATTGAATTCCTTGTAAATATTATCGGCCTTCCAGTTGATGTAGCTTTCGGTGGCGTTGCCAAAGCCAAAGCCGCCCAGCGAGCTGTTGCTTCGCACGCGGCTGGCCAGATAGGCGATATCGTTGGCCTGCATTTTCAGGTCGTTCAGACGGGCGTCGATGTAATTGGAGCGGGTGGTCACATAAAAAAGCGCCGTCAGGCCGAACACGCAGACCAGGATGACGGCCAGCGTGACCGTCATCAGCCGGGAAAACATGCTTCGGAACAAGCTTATTTCACCTCAAATTTATAGCCTACGCTCCATACGGTGCGGATCTGCCAGCCCAGCTGCTCGCAGCCGGGAAGCTTTTCCCTGAGGCGCTTGATATGCACGTCCACCGTGCGGCTGTCGCCGTAAAAATCAAAGCCCCATACCTGTTCAAGCAGCTGCTCCCGGGTGAATACCCGGTTTTGATGGGAGGCCAGGAAATACAGCACCTCCAGCTCCTTGGGCGGCATTTCCACCAGCTTGCCCTGGTAATACACCTCGTACTTTTCCAGGCTGATGGTGAGCCCGGGGAAAGACAGCATATCCTTGCTTTCGCCCGCGGGGGCGGCGCGGCGCAGCACGGCCTTGATGCGGGCCAGCAGCTCCTTGCCTTCAAAGGGCTTGGTCACGTAGTCGTCCGCGCCCAGCTCCAGCCCCAGCACCTTGTCAAAGGTCTCGTCCTTGGCGGTCAGCATGATGATGGGGATCTGGCTGATCTTGCGCACCTCGCGGCATACCGTCAGGCCGTCCATGCCGGGCAGCATGATGTCCAGCACCATCAGCGCCGGGGGATTCTGCCGGAAGGCTTCCAGCGCCTCGTCGCCCCGGCCGTAGATCACGGTGTCAAACCCGTCCTTGGTCAGGTACAGGTTGATCAGCTGGGCAATGTTGGGATCGTCGTCCACGATCATGATCAAAGGTTTTTCGTTCATTGGTAAAGCCTCCAATGTCGTCTTGAGAAAAGCGTACTGATAAAGCCGGCCTGAGGTCAGTTCAGCGTCACGATGGTCACGCCGGTTTCCCCCTCGCCGTACTGTCCGAGCCGGAAGGACTTGACATGGGGATAATGCTTCAAATGCTGCTGAATGCCGGCGCGCAGGGTGCCGGTGCCCTTGCCGTGCACGATGGCCACCTCGTTCATGCCGGCCATCACGGCCTCGTCCAGATAGTGCTCCACTTCGATGAGCGCTTCATCCAGCGCCATGCCGCGCACGTCGCATTCCATGCGCACCGTGCGGCTGGCGGCCTGGGAGTGTACCATGACCCTGGATTTCTCCTGCTTGGGCTTGTTTTCCTCCACCTTGCGAAGCTGGGAGATGTGCGCCTTCATTTTCATGATGCCGGCCTGCAATTGCACCTCGCCCTTGGCGTCGGGCTTGCTGAGCACGGTGCCCCGGGTGTTCAGATGAATGATGTCCACCAGGTCGCCGGGCTTTAAATCCTTGGGCGGCGGAGCCAGGGTGGGATTCTGCGCCGCAAGCCCCTCGGCCAGCCCGTCCAGGCTGCTCTGCATGCGCTGGCGCAGGGCGTTGACCTCGGCGTCGCGGCCCGCGGCCCCTTCCTTCTTCATGCGCTTGAGCTGAGCGATCACATCCTCGGCTTCGCGGCGGGCGTTTTCCACAATGCGGCGGCCTTCTTCCTTCGCCTTGCGCTCGGTGGTCAGGCGGCGCTGCTCCATTTCGCGGTACAGCGCTTCGGCCTCGTTGCGCAGCTTTACCGTTTCGGCTCGGGCCTGTTCGGCGATTTCGCGCTCCTTTTCGGCTACCTGCCGCTGGTATTCGGCCCCGGCGATCACGTCCTCAAAGCGCACGTCGTTGGCGGACAGCAGCGTTTTGGCCTGCTCGATGATCTCCTCGGAGAGCCCCAGACGACGGCTGATCTCAAAAGCGTTGGATTTGCCCGGGACGCCGATGGACAGGCGGTAAGTGGGCTTGAGCGTGGTCACATCAAACTCCACGCTGGCGTTCTCCACCCCGGGCGTGGAAAGGGCGTAGGCCTTGAGCTCGCTGTAATGGGTGGTGGCCAGCGTGCGCACCTGCTTTTTCAGCAGCGTATCCAGTATGGTCTGCGCCAGTGCAGCGCCTTCGGTGGGATCGGTGCCGGCGCCGAGCTCGTCAAACAGCACCAGGTCGCGGGGCGTTACGGCGCGCATGATTTCCACAATGTTGGTCATGTGGCTGGAGAAGGTGGATAGGCTCTGCTCGATACTCTGCTCGTCGCCGATATCGGCGTATACCTGATCAAATACGCTGAGCGTGGTGCCCAGGTTGGCGGGCACGTGCAGACCGCTTTGGGCCATCAGCGTCAGCAGACCCACGGTTTTGAGCGTCACCGTTTTGCCGCCGGTGTTGGGGCCGGTGACGATCAGCGTGGTAAACTCCTCGCCCATCCACAGATCGCAGGGCACCACGGTATCCCGGGAAATCAGCGGATGCCGCGCCCGTACCAGGCGGATGCGGCCGTCGCTATTCATGTGGGGCAGGATGCCGTTCATATCCCGGCTGAGCTGCCCCTTGGCAAAGATGAAATCCAGATCAGCCAGAATGCTGATGTTCAGGGCGATCATCTCGCTCTGCGCACCCACCTGGCTGCTGAGCTCGGCCAGGATGCGCTCGATCTCTTCCCGTTCCTTGGCCGTCCACTGCTTCAGGTCGTTGCCCAGTTCCACCACGGCCATGGGCTCAATGAACAGCGTGGCCCCGGTGCTGGACTGGTCATGCACCAGACCTGGGACAAACTGGCGGAATTCCTGCTTGACCGGGATCACATAGCGGCCGTTGCGAACGGTGACGATGCTCTCCTGCAGGTATTTGCTGAACCCGCTGCCGTGCACCATACTGTTGAGCTTTTCGCGCACGCGCTCGTTGGCCTGCCGGATGTGGCGGCGGATATCGCTGAGCGCCGGGCTGGCGTGGTCGCTGATCTCCTCCTCACTGATGATGGCGTCGTTAATGGCGGATTCCAGCTGGCGGAAGGTCTGCAAATGGCTGGCCAGTCCGGTAATGCGGGGCGTGTTTTCACGGTCGGTCACCAGCGCGCTCCGGGCGGCCCGGGCGGCGGTAAGGCTGCGGGCCACGTCCAGCAGCGCCCGTGGGGACAGGGACGCGCCTTTTTCAGCCATGGTCAGGGCCGGGCGCACGTCGCTGAACTCTACCAAAGGGCTGCCACCCAGGTAGGTCAGTATCACCTGCGCTTCCTCGGTTTCCTCCAGCGCTTCCTGGGCCTGGATCAGCGTTACCTTGGGACGCAGCGCCATGCAGCGCTCGCGGCCCAGCCCGGTCAAGGCAAATTCCGCCAGCCGGGCCTGTATTTTATTGAATTCCAGCACGCGCAGCGCGCGTTCGTTCATCATGGCTTGTCCCTCCAAATATCATTCCACGCCGGTGTCAAAGCGCTCCATAACGCCGGGAATGAAGGCTTCCCCGCCGTCCATCATCCGGCGGTACGCCCGGACGACGGCAACGGCCTCCCGCGGCGTTTCCACGGTGAAGTCCAGCAGCCAGCTCACATCCCGCCGCGCCGCGCCGTTCAGCGACCGCGTCTGGCAGGACAGCAGCTGCACCAGGCAGCCAGCGTCCAGCCGCAGCGGCAGCAGCGGGAACGCCTCGCCCCGCCGGTCGGTCAGGCTGCGTTCCTGGCATCCCCGGCCCTCCCCGCACAGACCGCAGCCGCTCCTGTCGCCCTGCAGGCCCAGCGCCGTGCGGGCGGGACAGTGGTTCAGATACATGAGCCTGGCGCGGCCATAGACGGGCAGAATATACGCGCCTTCGGGCGCGGCGGCAAGCAGCGCGTCCGTTTCAGCTCTGCTCAGCTCCCGGGGGAGGACTTGCAGTATCCCGCCCAGGCTGCGCAGCAGACGGGCGGCGCGGCCGTTCCAGCAGGGGACGCCCTCGCCCAGCATCCTACCGCTTGCCGCCTGTCCCACGCTGCCGGCGCACAGGCGCATTCCCCGCGCCGCTGCAGCTTGCGCAACGCGGGTCAGCTCGGCGCCGGTGAGCTGCACGGGCAGCGCCACCCAGGCGTCCCGGGGCAGTTCATCCAGCGCCCGGCTGAGGACGGGCCCGGTGAGATCGAGTGGGGCGAAGATCAGTTCCTCAGCGCCTGACTCTCGAAAGGGGAGGGCCAGGGCAGGGTCTGTAAACTGAACGTACAGCTTGGGCTTTGCCGGATGGGACTGCGGCTCGGCCAATTCCGGCCATATGGGTCGGGGCAGGGCCCAGGCCTCCGCCCGCGCCTGATACAGCATATCCAGCGCCCGGCGGCGCAGGTCGTTGAGCGCGGCGGCGGGCAGATATGCGTTTTCACCCGACACCGTCAGGCGGCGCAGGGAAAAGCAGGTATCGCCGGTCTTTTCCAGGGCGCGGCGGGCGCGGTCTTCGTTGAGCGCGACGGACTGGGCGTCCTGGACCGTTTCCCCGGCAACGACGGCCTCCGCGCGGTCATCCCATACCCGGAGCGACGCCGGATGGCCGCTTGATACGGTCAGCTCCGCGTCAAAGGGGATCCGGGGCAGAGCGTCTTTTTTATTGTAGCTTTCCCGGGCGGCGGACAGCAGCGCTTCATCGTCGATGCGCGCTACGGCATCGCCGGAGCGGGCGGGACGGTGCAGCCGCAGCACGGCCTTTTGCCCGGCGGGCACGGCGTCGCCGCTGTATACGATATCCTGATCATACGCGCCGCGGATCTGCAGGCCGTCGCCGTTGTGCAAAGCGTCGGTCAAGGATGCTTCGGCCAGATAGACGCCGTTCTTTTTCCATACGCCGGCGATGCTGCCGATGATTACGCCCGCGCTGGAAACGCGCCCGGGATTGATCACGGCGGCGTCCCGGGCGCCGAAGGCGTAACCGGGGAAAAAGCCCCGGTTGAACACCCGCGTCAGGGCGTCGCGCCCGGCGTTATCGGCCGCGCCCATGGCGTCCAGGGCGCGGCGGTATTGCCGGGTGACCACGGCCACGTATTCCGGGCGCTTGAGGCGGCCTTCGATTTTCAGCGAGGCAACGCCCGCGTCCATCAGCGCCTGCAGATGATCGAACAGGCAGTTATCCCGGGGGGACAGCCAATTGGCGGTCTTTCCCTCCCAGGTATAGGGCAGACGGCAGGGCTGGGCGCAGCGCCCGCGGTTGCCGCTGCGGCCGCCGATGAGCCCGCTGAAACGGCATTGGCCGCTGACGCATACGCACTGCGCTCCGTGAACGAACACCTCGGTTTCAATACCGGTGCCGGCCACGGCGCGGATATCGCTCAGCGTGCATTCCCGGGCCAGCACGACCCGGGATACGCCCAGCTTTTTCAGCAGCCTTGCGCCCGCGGCGCTGTGGATGGCCATTTGGGTGCTGGCGTGCACGGTGAGCTCGGGAAACTGCTCCCGGATCAGCGCGAGCACGCCCATATCCTGCACCAGCACGGCGTCGGCGCGCAGGTCGCGCAGCATGCTGAGCGTATCGAATACGCCCGCCAGCTCCTTTTGCTTGACCAGCGTGTTGACGGTCACGTGCACGCGCCTGCCGTATACATGGCACAGGTCGATGATCTCCTTTAAGTGCTGCCGGTCAAAGCCCGCGCCGGCCCGCGCGCCAAAGGACACCGCGCCCAGGTACAGGGCGTCGGCGCCGTTGCACAGCGCGGCCAGCGCCGCCTCCCGGCTCCCCGCAGGGCAGAGCAGCTCGGGCGGGCGGTCAGTCATGCCGGGCCTCGTCCAGCTTGCGGCGCAGGCGGGTATTGTCATCCTGGGATTTGATCAGTTCGTCCGCGTAGGTCAGGGCGGCCAGCACGGCGGCTGATTCCCGGTTGGCTACGCCGCCGGCCATCAGCTCGCGCATCCGGCGGTCTACCAGCGCCGCCATGCGCTGAACGTGCTCCGGGTTGTCGGTGCTGTTGAGGCTGTATTCCCGGGCGGCGATCTGGACGGTTACAGTATTGACGTTCATAGCAGAATAAACTCCTTCAACAGAAGCGGATATTGCGGCTTACAGCTTTTCAAAGGGATACTCGTGCCCCTGCACATCCACCCGGATGCTGGCGATCACCTGATCCTCCAGGGGCTTATCCATGCTGTTGCGGCGCACGTTCTGGATGCGGGCGGCATGCTCGTTGCCCTCGATCACCCGGCCAAAGGCGGCGTAGCTGCCATCCAGGTGAGGCGCGATGCCGGTCATGATGAAAAACTGGCTGCCCGCGCTGTTGGGACGCATGCTGCGGGCCATGCTGAGCACGCCCAGGGTGTGCTTGATGGGGTTATTGAAGCCGTTGCGGGCAAACTCGCCGCGGATGGAATAACCGGGGCCGCCCATGCCGCTGCCCTCGGGGTCGCCTCCCTGGATCATGAAGCCCGGGATCACCCGGTGAAAGATCAGCCCGTCGTAGAAGCCGCTGTTGGCCAGGGCGACAAAATTGCCCACGGATTGGGGCGCGTGCTCGGGATAGAGCTCGCCCTTCATAACGCTGCCGTCCTTCATGGTGATGGTAAAGATGGGATGATAATATTCCTGCATAAAGCCCTCCGTTACATTCAGATATATTTTACCATAATAAATATAGCGCTGCCCGGCTTTTTTGTCAATCGGCGGGCAAAAACGGGTTATAGTTATAATCTATAGCTGGAACAAGAAAAGTGCTATAACTGAAATCCCGAAAACCTATTGACTTGCTCGGAAAGCCGTGTTAATATGCATTCATTCTCATGAAAGGACAGCGCCGGGCGGGAAGCGAAAGCCTTCTTCCTGCCCTGGAGGAAGGAAAACGGTATGCGGTTATTCTGTCTCGGCGGCAGCCGGAGCCGAATGTGAGGCTCGGCCTGGTATCGCCAATATAATCATTAAATAACGAATAGGAGATTATAAATATGAAAAAGCTGATTGCCCTGCTGCTCACCCTTACGCTGGCGCTCACCGCCGCCTCCGCCCTGGCCGATACCCTGATCATCGGCATCCCCGACGACGGAACCAACCTGTCCCGCGGCATCAAGCTGCTGGAGACCGCCGGCTTCATCGAGGTCGATCCCGCCGTGGGCTACACCCCCGAAATCAAAGATGTGACCAAGTATATTTATGATATCGAGATTTCCCCCGTGGCCGCCAATACCCTGACCTCCACCCTGGTGGATTACGCTGCGGCTACCATCAACGGCACCTTCGCCATTCCCTTCGGCCTGATCCCCTCGGAAAACGGCCTGATCATCGAAAAGCAGAGCGAGTCCGGCGATAACCCCTATGTGAACATCATCGTGGCCCGCACCGCCGATGTGGACAACGAGATCTATAAGACCATCGTGGACGCCTATCAGACCCAGTACGTGGCGGAATTCCTGCTGGCAAACTACAAGGAAGCCTTCTTCCCGGCCTTCGATTACGATCCCAGCTTCACCGTGGAGGACGGCTGGACCGACAGCGTGGTGGCGTATGAATCCGACAAGGCCGGCAAGACCGTGGTCAAGGTGGGCGTCGTGGGCGCCAACAACGACCAGTGGAAGGCCGTGCAGCAGGTGCTGGACGAGGGCAACGCGGATATCTATATCGAGCTGGTGGAATTTGACGCCTACAGCCTGCCCAACGAGGCCCTGAACAGCGGCGATATCGACCTGAACGCCTTCCAGCACAAGGCCTACCTGAACAATGACAGCGCTGCCAACGGCTATGACCTGACGCCCATCGGCGACACGCTCATTGCTCCCCTGACGCTGTATTCCCAGAATTACGATTCCATCGACGCTATCAAGGATGCTGCCGGCCTCCTGTAAGCGTTTGATCGAACTCCTCCTTCCTTTGACCGTTGCCGCTTTTAGCGGCAGCGGCCTTTCCGCGCTTTGGGGAGGGGAAACGTACCTCCAATAAACTGTACCGGAGAAGCAGCATATGATCGAAATCAAAAACCTCAACAAGACCTTCAGCCTCAAGGGCCGCCAGGTGGACGCAGTGCGGGATGTATCGCTCACCGTGGAGGACGGCGATATCTTTGGCGTCATCGGCTATTCCGGCGCGGGCAAAAGCACGCTTGTGCGGTGTCTGAACCTGCTGGAAACACCGGACAGCGGCATGCTCCGCATCAACGATTCCGGACTGATCACCATTGAAAAGGGCAATATCTACCACGGCGAAGCCAAACAGCCCATGCGGGAAAAGCAGCTGAACGCCATGCGCCGCTCCATTGGCATGATCTTTCAGCATTTCAACCTGCTGGATCGCTCCACGGTTTTTGAAAACGTGGCTTACCCGCTGAAATACAGCGGCATGAGCCGCCAGGAGATCGGCGAGCGCGTGATGGAGATGCTCAAGCTTGTGGATCTGACCGAAAAGCGGGACGCCTATCCCAGCCAGCTTTCTGGCGGTCAGAAGCAGCGCGTGGCCATCGCCCGGGCCCTGGCCAACCATCCCAAGGTGCTCCTGTCGGACGAGGCCACCAGCGCCTTGGATCCGGACGCCACTGAAAGCATCCTTGCGCTGCTGCGCTCGCTCAACGAAAAGCTGGGGCTTACCATTGTCATGATCACCCATGAGATGGCGGTGATCAAGTCCATCTGCCGCCACGTGGCTGTGATGGAGGATGGACGCGTGGTGGAGCAGGGCAGCGTGTACGATATCTTTGCCCATCCCAGGCAGGATATCACCCGGCACTTTGTGGCCAGCGCATCGGCGCTGAACCGTGTGGATAAGCTGCTCCGCGAGGATTCGCCGCTGGTGGCGGTGGAGCCCGGCGCGCTGCTGGTCAAACTGATCTTCTCCCGGGACAGCGTGGGGGATTCGGTGATATCGTATATTTCCCGGGAATTCAACGTTTCCATGAACATCGTGCTGGCCAGCGTGGAGGTGCTGGAGGGCGCGCCGCTGGGCGGCATGATCACCGCCATCAAGGGCGTGCCCGAACAGGTGGAAGCCGCGCTGAACTGGCTGAAAGGGAACCATGTGGAAGTGGAGGTGCTGCGCCGTGGGTGAGCTTTTGAAACAGTGGATGCCCAATGTGGTGGCCTATAAAACGCGTTTCTTTACCAGCCTGAGCCAGACCGGACAGATGACGCTGCGCAGCGGACTGATCGCCTTTGTGATCGGATTGGCGCTGGGCGTTCTGCTCACGGTATGGAAAAAGGACGGCATCCGTCCAAACGCCATCCTGTACCGCGTCGTGGATATCTTTGTCAATCTGTTCCGCTCCATCCCTTTCATTATCCTTTTGATTTTCCTGATCCCCTTAACCCGCATGCTGGTGGGCACCGCCATCGGCGTCAAAGGCGCGCTGGTGCCGCTGGTGTTCGGCTGCGTGCCCTTCTACACCCGGCAGGTGGAGGCCGCGCTGGCATCGGTGGACGGGGGCAAGGTGGAGGCCGCCCGCAGCATGGGCAGCGGCACGCTGGGCATCATCTTCCGGGTGTATTTGCATGAATCGGTGCCCGATCTGATCCGCGCCACCACCATTACCGCCATCAGCCTCATCGGCCTGACCACCATGGCGGGCGCCGTGGGTGCGGGCGGCATCGGCAGCTTTGCCATCAATTACGGCCAGAATCAGAATCACCAGGACATCGTTAACGTCTGCGTGATCATCCTGCTGGTGTTCGTATCGCTTTTGCAATTCCTGGGCAACCTGCTTTCCCGCCGCACCACCAACCGCGGTCTGTTCCGCAAAGGAGGCAAGGATTGAGCATGCGCAAAACGATCTGCGATTATGTGGACAGCCGGGACGCCGTATACCGGCAGATCGCCCTGGATATCCACGCCCATCCCGAGGTGAGCAATTACGAGTTTTTTGCCTGCGAGCGCCTGAGCGAGCAATTAAAGGCCGAAGGCTTTGACGTGCAGACCGACGTGGCCGGGCACCGTACGGGCTTTAGTGGAACCTATAAGGCATCAAAGCCCGGCCCGGTGCTGGTGTTCCTGGCCGAATACGACGCCCTGGCCGGGCTGGGACATGGCTGCGGACACAACCTGTTCGGCCCCACCAGCCTGCTGGCCGCCGCGGCGCTCAGACAGGTGATCGACCGCTGCGGCGGAGAGGTGCGCGTTTACGGCACCCCCGGCGAGGAGGGCGGCGAAAACGGGAGCGCCAAGGGCAGCTTTGTGCGGGAAGGCTATTTGAAGGATGTGGACGCCGCGCTGTGCGTGCATCCCGGGGACAAGCACGTGGCCACCACCCGCACGCTGGCCTGCGCGCCGGTGGATATTGAATTCTGGGGAAAAGCCTCCCATGCGGCCAGCGCGCCGGAGAAGGGCGTCAACGCCCTGGACGCGCTGATCCTCACCTATAACGGGATCAACGCGCTGCGCCAGCACGTGACCGACGACGTGCGCATGCACGGCATCATCACCCAGGGCGGACAGGCGCCCAACATCGTGCCCGAGTACGCCGCGGGCAAGTTTTTCCTGCGGGCGGCCACCGCGCCAGGATTGGAAAACGTATATCGGCGAGTGGAGCAGATCGTGGCGGGCGCGGCGGCCATGACCGGGGCCCGGGGCCGCATGCAGCCCAGCCAGAACCGGGTGGAGAACACCGTATTGACGCCCTCCTTTGACGCCGTGTACGGCAGGGAGCTGGCAGCGTTCGGCATCCAGATGGGCACATCCGACAGCAAGATCGGCATTGGCTCCAGCGACGTGGGCAACATCTCCCAGGTGGTGCCCACCATTCAGCCCACCATCTGCATCACCGACGGCCCCACGCCCTGGCACAGCGAGGAATCAAAGGCCGCCTCCTGCTCTGAAAAAGGTCTTGCTTCTATTGCCCTGGGCGCGAAATGCCTGGCGTTGACGGCGCTGGATCTGATCGAGGATCCCGCGCTGCTGGCCGCCATCAGGGAGGAGCACGCCGCGGCTGTGGCCGCTCAATGATCATATATTCGCAAACGCCGACCGGAAGCGCTTTTTTCCGGCTGGCGTTTTTTTATTTTTCCGGCTGACGTTTTTTTATACACGCTTGTAACATTCTGCATGCTATGGTATAATAAACCGAAAATTGCGTTCAAATGCTTCATTATTTACTGTTATTTTCAGACGGAGGGATCATTATGCGCGGGAGAACCATCGTTTGTCTGCTGACGCTGCTGTGCGTATCGCTGCTGATGTGCCCTTCCGGGCGTGGATCTTTACCGAAGACGAGGCAGCCTTTGCGGACTGCGGGCATGTGATCATGGACAGAACGGAGGATAAACCCTAAATATTGTATCGGAGGAAGGATAAAGAATGAATCCGCTGATGCTCTGCATCCATATGAGCAGCGAGCGTGCCCTGCGGCTGAGCTTTGCCGCCATGTCTCTGGGCGTGCGGGTAAAGATGGTGGAGCCCGACCAGGAGGGACAAACGCTGGCCGCGCTGTGCGGCCTGGAGCCCTTATCCGCCAAGCCCGTCAAAGCGCAGGCGGGCGAAGAGATGCTGGTGTTCGCATTCCTGGAGGATGACCTGCTGGAGTGTCTGCTGCCGGCCCTGCGAAACGGCATGCCGCCCGTGCGCCTCAAGGCTGTGCTCACGCCCGATAACCGAAGCTGGAACTGCGCGCAGCTTTATCGCGAGCTGAAGGGCGAAGCCGAAGCCCTGGGGAAAAGATAAGCAATTATCTTTGCGTATATTCGTGCTGTCGTTCGAGCTGTGCTTTATTACGCCGGCAGATTTTGTTGCAAAAAAAAAAACGAGGCCCGGGGTTTGAAATCCCCGGGTCTCGTTTTGATAAGCTGTTTATGTCTGTCAGGCTTTGCCCACGCTGCCGACCAGCTGCATTTTTTCAATGCACTTGGCCTTGGTGGCTTCCAGGCCGGGAGCCAGCAGGGCGCGGGGGGTAAAGCCGCGGCCTTCGCGGTCCTTGCCTTCCTCGATGAACTTGCGCGTGGCCTCGGTGAAGGCGATCTGGCACTCGGTGTTCACGTTCACCTTTGATACGCCCAGGGTAATGGCTTTGCGCACCATCTCGTCCGGGATGCCGCTGCCGCCGTGGAGCACCAGGGGCAGTTCGCCGGTCTTTTCCTGGATCGCGGCCAGCACGTCAAAGCGCAGACCGGGCCAGTTGGCGGGATATTTGCCATGGATATTGCCGATGCCGGCGGCCAGGAAGTCTACGCCCAGATCGGCAATGCGCTTGCACTGCTCGGGATCGGCGCATTCGCCCATGGAGATACGGCCGTCCTCTTCGCCGCCGATGGCGCCCACTTCGGCCTCCACCGTGATGTTTTTTGCATGCGCCAATTCCACCACATGGCGGGTCTTTTCAATGTTTTCCTCAATGGAGTACTTGCTGCCGTCAAACATTACAGAGCTGAAACCGCCCTCGATGGCTGACAGCGCTTCCTCGTAGGTGCCGTGATCCACATGGGTGCATACCGGCACGGTGATCTTGAGGAAATCCATAAAGTCGCGCACCATGTCGGCAATGGTCCTGTAGCCGCCCATGTATTTGGCGGTGCCGCCGGAAACGCCCAGGATGATGGGGCTTTTTACTTCCTCGGCAGCCAGCAGGAACGCGCGGACCGATTCCATATTATTCAGGTTGAAGTGACCGACGGCGTAATGACCGCGCTTGGCGGCGGACAGCATTTCTTTGGCGTTTACGTAAGGCATGGTAATCATCCTTCCTTGTTTGTGTATTTTTACATGGAGATTTCCTTGTTTTTGGCCACCTTCATGTAAATGATCAGTGTTGTAACGGTGAACAGCGTCAGTATGGTGGAAGCCGCGCAGGCGCGGGCGTCAGTGCCGCCCACCACCAGCACGTACACCAGCAGGTTCAGCGTGATGGTCTTATAGCTGTACAGCATGACCGAGCTGGAAAGCTCTGTGATCAGCGTGACCCAGGTCATGATGGCGCCGGCTGCCACGCCGTTGATCATCATGGGAATGGTGATCTTCCAGAAGGTCTTGAACTTGGACGCGCCCAGGCTGGCGGAGGCCTCCTCCACCGTGATGGGGATTTGCTGCAGTACGGCCACGCTGGAGCGCACGGTATAGGGCATGCGCCGGATGCACATGGCCACCACCATGATCCAAGCCGTGCCGGTGAGCACCAGGCTGCCGCTGTTGAAGCCCATGATCATGGCGATGCCGATAACGGCGCCGGGGATGATATAGGGGATCATGGACATGGTGTCGATGACGTTGTTGGCCAGGTTCTTCCGGCGTACCACCAGGTAGGAAATCAGCATGGCCATCACGATGATGATCACCAGCGCGCCGCCGCAGATGCGGAAGGTGTTCCAGATGGCGGGGCCCAGATCGGGCCATACCGTTTTATAGTTCATGAAGGAGTAACCCGGCTTGATGATGTTGCCCGTGCGGCTGACATTGTGGAAGGAGTAATACACCAGGAACAGCTGGGGCGCGTAGGAGATCACCACCATACCGTACAGGAACAGATGGATGAAGAAATTGCCCAGCTTGCCCGCCTTGCGCCGCTCGATGGGGTGCAAGGCGTTCATGGTGAAGGCGAAGCGGTTGCTGCTCCACTTCTGCAGCAGGAAAATGACGGCTGTAATGATGACCGCGATCACGGCGATGGCCGCGGCGAAGTTATAGTTGGTGCCAACCTCGCCCACGTACTGCTGATAGATGACTACGGGGAAGGTCATGTAGCCCTCGCCGATCATGCGCGGCGTACCGAAGTCAGCCAGCGAGCGCATGAACACCATCAGGCCGGCGGCCAGGATGGAGGGCATGCACAGCGGGATGACTACCTTGAAAAAGCGCTTTACGCCCTTGCAGCCCATGTTGGAGGAGGCTTCCAGCAGTGAGTTGTCCACGTTTTTCAGCGCGCCGTTGACATACATGAACACCAGCGGGAACAGCTTGGTGCTCAGCGCCAGCAGGATGCCGCCAAAGCCGTATATGCTGGGCAGCTTGATGCCGAACCAGGCCTTGATCAGCTTGGTGATCGCGCCGCCGCGGCCAAGCAGCAGCACCCAGGAATAGGCGCCCAGGAAGGGGGCGGACATGGAGCACAGCACGATCATGACCATCAGGAAATTGCGCCCGCGCACCTCGTACATGGAATACAGGTAGGCCATGGGAACGCCAATGATCAGCGTGACCACGGTGGCGGCAATGGATACCTTGAAGCTGTTGATCAGCGTGTAAGCATAGCCGTGATCCTTGTCGAAGAACCGCTGGAAATACCGCAGGGTCAGCGCGCCGGTTTTTTCATCCCGGACCGAGTTGACCAGTAGCTTGATCATCGGATATAACATGAATAGGATATAGACGCCCAGCAGACAAACGCTGATGATCATCCACATATCCCATTTTTTTGCTTTATTCATAGCGTGACCTCCGGCATCAGGCGATCAGGGAGCTGTTGCCGTCCTGGGTGAACACGTTGATCTTTTCGCCCTTCACGGTCATGCGCACCGTGCTTCCCTTTTCCAGAATATCGTCGATGCGGGATTCCTGGATGATCTCCACGCGCTCGCCGCTGTTCAGCCGCACCAGGTAATGGGTATTGAGGCCCAGGAAGGTGCTGAATTCCACCTTGCCTTCCACGCCCACGTCGCCGGCGTCGTTGATGACAAATTCCTCGGGGCGCACCGAAGCCTGCACGGTCATGCCCTCCCGGGCGTCGGCGCTCAGATTGGCCATGGGCACCTGATACCCGCCAAAGTCCACCGCCAGACCGCTGCCGCTCTTGACCAGCTTCTTTTCCAGCACGTTGGTGCGGCCGATAAAGGTGGATACAAACAGATTGGCTGGGCGCTGATAGAGCATCTTGGGCGTGCCGATCTGCTGGATCACGCCGGCGTTCATCACGGCGATGCGGTCGGATACCGCCATGGCTTCTTCCTGGTCGTGGGTCACGTAAACGGTGGTGATGCCAAGCTCGTTCTGGATCTCCTTGATCACCTCGCGCATTTCCACGCGCAGTTTGGCGTCCAGGTTGGAGAGCGGCTCGTCCATCAGCAGCACGTCGGGCTCGATGGCCAGGGCGCGGGCGAGGGCCACGCGCTGCTGCTGACCGCCGGAAAGCCGGTCGGGCAGACGATCCTGGTACTCCTTGATTTTCATCATGTTCAGGAACTTTTCGGTCTGGCTTTCGATCTTGTCCTTGGGCAGCTTGCGGTTCTGCAGGCCGAAGGCCACGTTCTTTTTCACCGTCAGGTGGGGGAAGATAGCGTAATTCTGGAACACCATGCCAATGTTGCGCTTGGAGGGATCCAGATCGTTGATCCTGCGATCCCCGAAGTAGAAATCGCCGCCCTCAATGGTGTTGAATCCGGCGATCATGCGCAGCAGCGTCGTTTTGCCGCAGCCCGAAGGACCCAGCAGGGTAAAGAACTCGCCGGGCTTGATATCCACGCTCAGGTCCGGGATGATGACATTATCCCCGTATTTTTTCAACGCGTGATTGATTTTGATTTCAACATTCATGGCATACACCCTCGCTCTGATTGTAAGTCGCGGACAGATAGGGAATAGAAATCCGGGCACGGCACACGCCGTGCCCGGAAAGGGTTACCGCGTTAAATAGGATCGATCAGGGATATTACTTGAAGATCTCGCGCCAATGATCATGGATAGCGGGCTGGTTCGCGGCCAGCGCTTCGGTATCGGCCACCAGGTAGTTGATGGCGGAGAGGTCCACGATCAGCTGGTTGGGGTTCTCCAACACCAGGTTGGCGTTGGCCTGACGGGCGCCGCACTCGTTGTAGATGGCCTGGCCTTCGTCGGAGATCAGGTAGTCAATGAACAGCTTGGCGTTTTCCATGTTCTTGGCGCCCTTGATGACGGCGGAGCCGAAAGCGATGGAGGTGACGCCCTCTTCGGGATACACGATGTGGCAGCCCAGCTCGGCGGGATCATCCACTTCGCCCTGCATCTGCACCACGGCGGGTTCGTAGGTCAGACCCACGGTGTATTCGCCCTGATAGACGGTCTTGTAGGGGCCGGAGGAAGAGGAGGAGATGACCAGGTCATTGTCATGCAGGCCCTGGATGTAAGCCCAGGCTTCCTCGCTGTCCCAGCCGCCAAAGTCGGTCAGGATCATCTGCAGGTTGTTCCAGGCGGAGGAGGAGGCGGTGGGATCGGCGGAAACGATCTGGCCCTTCAGGGCGGGATCCAGCAGGTCCTTCAGGCCCTTGATGGTGACGCCGGCTTCGGCTTCCAGCTCGTCGTTGACCCACAGGCAGGGGATCTGGGTGTCATG
>JAFUDW010000216.1 GCA_017464225.1 Clostridia bacterium
CGAGGTGAGGTTCTCCATCAGCGCCGTGCGGGGCTGCTACGGCACCTGCGCCTTCTGCGCCCTTACCTTCCATCAGGGGCGCATTATCCAGAGCCGCAGCGAGCAATCGCTTTTAAAGGAAGCCCGCCTGCTCACCGGGCTGCCCGGCTTTAAGGGCTATATTCATGATGTGGGCGGCCCCACCGCCAATTTCCGCCAGCCCGCCTGCCAGAAGCAGCTGAAGCACGGCTGCTGTCCAAACCGGCAGTGCCTGTTCCCGGAGCCCTGCCCCAATCTGGTGGTGAGCCATCGGGAATTCCTGGAAACGCTGCGCAAAATGCGGCAGATTCCCGGAATCAAAAAGGTGTTTATCCGCTCGGGCCTGCGGTTTGACTATATCATGGCCGATCCCCAGCGCGATCATGTGCTGCGGGAGCTGTGCAAATACCATATCAGCGGCCAACTGAAAGTGGCTCCAGAGCATATCAGCGACGGCGTGCTGCGCATGATGGGCAAGCCCTGCAACCAGGTGTTTGAGCAGTTTGGCGGACTGTACCAGCGTACCAATGATAAGCTGGCCATGCGGCAGTACCTGGTGCCCTACCTGATGAGCAGCCATCCTGGCAGTACCGTGGAGGATGCGGTCAAGCTGGCGATGTACCTGAAAAAGAAGCGCGTGCAGCCCGAGCAGGTGCAGGATTTTTATCCCACTCCCGGCACCATCAGTACCTGCATGTATTATACCGGCATCGATCCCCGCACCATGAAGCCGGTGTATGTGCCCCGCACCCAGAAGGAAAAGGATATGCAGCGCGCCCTGCTGCAATGGAAAAATCCAGCCAATCATCCCCTGATTCGAGAGGCGCTGCGCCAGTGCGGCCGGGAGGATTTGATCGGTTTTTCGCCGGATTGCCTGGTGCCCCCCGCCCGGGAGGGGGAGGGCGCCCGGCGGCGGATGCCGCCCAGACCGTCTAACCGGCGCCGGGAAAAACGATAAATCCTCGGATCACATAATATTACGAATAAGAAAATATTATTTTTCACAAAATACCTCTTGACACGATGTACTATGCGTGATATAGTATACCGTGTTAAGAGGTATTACCCTTTGAAGGAGGGATCGCATGGATGCTCAGATGAAACGCGGACTGATTGAAGCCTGCATCTTAAAGCTTTTGACCCAGGGAAATTCCTACGGTTACCAGCTGGTGCGGGAGGCCGAGGAAGTGCTCTCCATTTCCGAATCCACGCTGTACCCGGTGCTCCGGCGGCTGGAAACGGCGGGCGCGCTGACGGTATATACCATGGAGCACAATGGCAGGCTGCGCAAATATTACGCCATCACCGATGGCGGCCGGCAGAAGATTGCTGATTTTCTGACCGAATGGGAAGATGTAATGAAAGTATATGAATTTATCAGGAGGGATGCATGATGACGAAGGAACAGTTTTTGAACGATCTGAAGGCTGCCCTGAACGGCATGAAAGAAGAAGAGCTGGAAGGCGTGATTGCCTATTATGCTGAAATGATCGACGATCGCATGGAAGCGGGCATGACCGAGGAAGCGGCCATCAAGGCCATGGAGCCTGTATCGGTGATCGCGGGCCGCGTGCTGGAGGAAGCAGGCGTGACCGAAAACAAGGCCCGGCGCAAGGAAAACGGCAATTGGCAGGAGATCACCCGGCAGGCCCAGGCCGTGCAGGCGCTGCGCGTCCAGGCCGAAAACAAACGAATCAAAATCACCTCGGAGGAGGATACCGACCAAATCAGCCTGCGTTACTGCATCGGCACCAACGATATTTTCCGCCTCCATGAGGATGACGGCGTGCTGACGCTGGAGCACAAAATGCGCCCCATCACCAGCTTTGCCAATGAAAAGGGCGGCGACAGCATCACGCTGGATTCCATCCTGAGCGGCGTGGGCAAGTTCATCAGCAGCCTGGGGGAACGGGTGGTTAACGGCGGCGTGTTCTCCTATGAAGCCCCTGAAAATGAAATCGAAATCACCTTGCCCAAAACCTTTGCCGCTCAGCTGGAGGCTGCCACTTCCAATTCCCGGATTCTGGCTGAGGACATCACCTTTGCGCAGCCGCTCAAGCTCACCACCAGCAACGCTTATATCCAGGCTGAGGATGTGAACTGCGCCCAGGAGATCACCCTGACCACCAGCAACAGCAAGATCCTGCTGAACGACGTGAACGTAAACGCCGCCAGGCTCACCACCAGCAACGGCCGTATCACCCTGAACGATATGATCGTTCGGAACGACCTGGTGGCTGTGAACAGCAATGGCAGTATCAAAATTTCGGACTGCGAAATCGGCGCGGTGCTGGCGGCTTCCACCAGTAATGGCGCCATCGAGCTGGATGAATCGGCCTGTCCGGATATTACCCTGAAGACCAGCAACGGCGCCATCGGCGGCGTGATCCGGGGCAAGCGTGAGGAGTATACCGTTATGAGCGGGACCAGCAACGCCAATAACCTGCTGGGCAACTTCACCGGCGGCGCAAAGCAGCTGCGCGCCATGACAAGCAATTCGCCCATTACCCTCAAATTTGCTGAATAACCGGGTTTACAAAGCATTTACATTTTGTGCATTGCCCAAAACACATTTCTATGGTAAAATATATGCGTATCATCCCTTCCACGACAGGAGGACACGCATATGCGCAGGCTTATTGTTTTGCTGCTGATCCTGGCGGCGCTGCTGGCGGCGGCGCTGCCGGGATCGGCGGACAGCTATAAATTTCCCCAGGTTTTCATGGTGGCCGATATCCCGCTGGACTACCTGGTGCAGATCACCACCGATAATATTGACCAACACGCCGATTACCTTGCTTCCATTGGGGAAACGCCCGAAAGCATGCGGCAGCGGTTCAAGGATGAAGGCATCCTGGTATGGGCAGCCGATGTGGAAAAGGGCCGCACCGTGGTGATCACCGCGGTACAGGACGACGCTTCCCAGCAGCTGTACGATATCAATGAGCAGACGCCCCAGATCCGGGCCGGCTATAAGGCCAATTACCAGAACGGCGTATTCTACAGCAAGGCTGATTATGCCTTTGAAAGCGTTGAATGGAAGGATTTCGGCGATAACCAGGGACGTTTCCTGATGATCCGCTATAACCATAAAGTGGATGGAAAAACGGCCTGGAAGGGGGAATGGCGGCGCACCATTCGCAACGGCTACACCATTACGGTGGATATGCGGGTGGGCAGCCGCAACGTGAAGGGCGCGGATATCGACGCCCTCAACATCATCCAGAATTCCATCGCCTTCGTCCTTATGACCGACGCGCCGGAAGCGCTGCTGACCCTGGCCTTCAGCGCTCCGCCGCCGGAATCCACCAACAGCGACAGTTTTACCATCAAAGGTACAACGCGTCCCGGCGCATCGGTTGTGGTAGCCTATGCCGCGCTGCAAAGCGGGCAGAGCAAGGCGCTTCCCTCTACGGCGGATGGCATGGGCGCGTTTTCCATTGATGTGACACTCCCCGGCAAGGATTTGTATAACCTGCTGGTC
>JAFUDW010000217.1 GCA_017464225.1 Clostridia bacterium
ACGCGTCAGTGTCATAGCGATCATACAAAAATGCGCAGACCGAGCTTGCTCGAGTCTGCGTATTTTTTGTTGATCGCGTATTTCCGGAGCGCTCTTTACGCCAAGCCCATTCCAATCAGCTGCGGGAAGTTGCCTGTTCACGACGCCAACTTACATCCGCAACTGGCGGGGCCTGGGGTGCAACTTGCACCCCAGCAGGGTTTTTAAGGGGCAGCGCCCCTTAACGTTCCCCTCCCCCGTTAAATCCACGCTCCGCCATCCTCTTTTATACCCGCATCGCTCTGGTGGCGTTGAGCACCGCGATGACCGAAACGCCCACGTCGGCGAAAACCGCCAGCCACATGTTGGCGATGCCCATGGCGCCCAGCAGCATGATCAGCAGCTTGACGCCCAGGGCAAAAGCGATATTCTGCCGGGCAATGCTCCGCGTGCGGCGGGCAATGCGTATCGCCAGAGGCAGGCGCGCCGGATCGTCGTCCATCAGCACCACGTCGGCGGCCTCCACGGCGGCGTCGCTGCCCAGAGCGCCCATGGCCACGCCCAGATCGGCCCGGGCCAGCACGGGCGCGTCGTTTACGCCGTCGCCCACAAAGGCCAGGGCGGATTTGGGCTGCTTTTCATTCAGCAGCCGCTCCACGTGCGCCACCTTGTCCTGAGGCAGAAGACCTGCGTGCACGTCGTCCACGCGCAGCTCCTCAGCCACCGCCCGGGCGGCCTCCTGCCGGTCGCCGGTCAGCATCACCGTGCGCGCCACGCCCAGCGCTTTCAGATCCGCGATGGCCTGCGCCGCGCCGGGCTTCACCGCGTCGCGCAGCTCAAAATACCCGGCGTAAACGCCGTCAACCGCCGCATATACGCAGTTTTCATGGGATTCGGGCATGCTGCCCGTCACCTTTTCCATCAGCCGCGCGTTGCCCAGCGCCACCGTCCGGCCGTCCACCGTGGCCTCGATGCCGTAGCCCGCCTCCTCGTGGGCGGCGGTGATCCGCGCCTCCTCAATGGGCCGCCCGTAGGCCGCCCGGATGGCCTGGGCGATGGGATGGGTGGAAAGCCCCTCGGCGTGCGCCGCCAGCAGAAGCAACGTTTCTTCCTTTATATTGTGGGCATGCACTCCGGTCACCGCCATGCGGCCCTGGGTCAGCGTGCCCGTTTTGTCAAATACCACCGTGCCGCAGTCGCACAGCGTTTCCAGCATGTTGCTTCCCTTGATCAGGATGCCGTTTTTGGAGGCGCAGCCGATGCCCGCGTAAAAGGTCAGCGGCACCGAAAGCACCAGCGCGCAGGGACAGGAGATCACCAGGAAGATCAGCGCCCGGCGCAGCCAGAGCGCAAAGGGCTGGCCCAGCAGCGTGGGCACCAGGCACAATAGCACCGCCAGCAGGCATACCGCCGGGGTGTACCAGTGGGCAAAGCGGCTGATCATGCTTTCGGTGCGCGCCTTGCGCTCTCCGGCCTCCTCCACCAGCTCCAGGATGCGCGATACCGTGCTTTCGGCATAGGTGCCCGCGGCCCGCACGCGCAGCACGTCGGTCAGGTTAACGCAGCCGCTCACCACCGTGTCGCCCGTGTTTACGGTGCGCGGGGCCGATTCTCCGGTCAGCGAGGAGGTATCCAGCGCCGAGCGCCCGTCGATCACCTCGCCGTCCAGCGGGATGCGCTCGCCCGGGCGGATGATCATCACCTCGCCCGGGGCCACTTCCTCGGGGGAAACGGTTACCGTTTTGCCGCCGCGCTCCACGTTGGCGTGGTCGGGCCGGATATCCATCAGATCGCGGATGGCGTCGCGGCTCTTGTCCACCGCCGTATCCTCAAACAGCTCGCCGATCTGGTTAAACAGCATCACGGCCACCGCCTCGGGAAATTCGCCGATGCACAGCGCGCCGATGGAGGCCAGCGACATAAGGAAGGCCTCGTCAAATACCTCGCCGTGCAGGATGCCCTTCGCCGCGTGCAGCAGCGTATCGTAACCCACCACAAGATAGGGGATAAGGAAGGCCAGCAGCCGCCAAACGCCCGTCAGCGGCGAAAGCCAGGCCGCCGCCAGCAGGATGGCGCCCGCAATGATGCGGATCAGCATGGCCTTGCGCTCGCCCGCCTCGCTTTCGCCGTGATGATGCCCGCAGCCGCAGCCGTCGTCATGGCAATGCTCGTGGTGATGATGCTCATGCTCATGATGATGTTCATGTTCATGTTCATGTTCATGCTCGTGCTTGTGTTCATGCTCGTTGCTCATGGTATTGCCTCCCTCATTCCTGCACGTGCTCCATGCCCTGGCTGAGCAGGGTGCGCACGTGTTCATCCGCCAGCGAATAGAATACCGTTTTGCCTTCCCGGCGATAGCGTACCAGCTGCGCCTGGCGCAGGATGCGCAGCTGATGGCTGATGGCCGAAACCGACATGCCCAGCAATTGGCTCAGATCGCATACGCACATTTCAGAAACCAGCAGCACAAACAGGATCTTGCACCGCGTGCTGTCGCCCAGCACCTTAAACAGCTCGCTCACATCCAGCAGCGTATCGTCATCGGGCAGCGTGCGCCGCACGTTGGCGATGGCGTCCGGGTGCGCGTTCAGATAGGTGCATACCGGGGCCTCGCCCGCGTTCCCTTGTAATTCCTCCATGCCGCGCCTCCTTTTCTTACAACATTTGAGCAGTTGTTCAAGTGTTATTATATTCGCGGCGCGATCGCTTGTCAATAGGGGGAGAGCAAACTTTTGCGCAAAATAGCGGATAGAAGATAAAATGGATGTAAGCTCGTGACTACAGCAATACAAAATGTATTGCAAAACGTATTGCATAATGCAATGGAATGCGATAAACTAAAGGGGAGGAAAGGAGAAAACCATGTACGAATATTTTGATTTCGATCTTGAAAGCGCATCCTTTGAATGGGACGAGGAAAAAGACCGGATAAACTTCATCAAGCATGGAATTCACTTTAAAACCGCGGCGCGTGTTTTCCTTGACCCCAATAAGCTGATACGAGAGGATGAGGAGCATACCGAGGAATTAAGATATGATATCCTCGGCAAGGTTGGAAAAGTTTTGTTTGTGGTCTGCGCATTTCGGAATGAAAACAGCGTAAGACTAATATCGGCAAGAATAGCAACCGCCCTTGAGAAAGCGAGGTATGAATATGGTGAAGATGACTTTGAATGAACTGAAAAACACTCCTTCCCAGGAGGAAATCATGGAGCTGGAGGCAGCGGAAAGCAGAAAGATCACTTTTGATGAGGATAGCCCGGAGCTGACCGCTGAACAGCTGATTCAGTTTCGGAGGATGCACCGCGAAGACAGAACAAAACAAACCGTATCCCTTCGTCTGTCGCAAAACACGCTGAAAAAGGCGAAAGCGTACGGCAAAGGGTATACCGCCTTCCTGAGCCGCTTGCTTGATGAAGCCATCAACGATGAGGAGCTTGTCCGGAAATGCGTATGACTCCCGTTCTCGCGCATACGTGCCGCATTGATCCTATACTCCGGTATGCGCTTTATGTACAATGGTCGCAATAAGCGCCCTGCCCGGAAGAAAAAGCGCTGCCCTGTATTTTTTTCATTGGCCCGATCTGACGGCGCTGGTATGAGTTTCTTCCATTAAAATATAAGCGTGCTGCAATTGTAACAACTGCAAACATCTTCCAAAAAAACAAAAAAATTCGTGGTTTGCGTATTGACAAACTTTGTCATTGTGTTATAATGACTTTGTGATAACCACCGGGGACAGCTATGCGAATGCATTGCTGATAACCCGGGCATCTAATCTAATTGTGAACAAACTGTGAACCAGGGCTTCACGGAGCGGGAACAAAAAAGATTGGATGAGAAATTTATGGAGGGAAAGATCTATGAAACACACTAAACTCTTAGTGCTGGCTCTGCTGGTTGCGCTGTTTGCGTGTCTGGCTCTGTCTGCGCAGGCCGAAAACTGGGTTCTCACCGATGAGAAGCCCGCTTCCTGCTTGACCCAGGGCTACAAGCTGTGGGTTGACACCGATACCGGTACCAGCAAGGTTGACTACATCGATCCTCTGGGCCACAACTGGGGCCCCTATGAGCAGGTCAAGGCCGCTACCTGCGGCGCCGCTGGCGTCCAGCAGCAGAAGTGCACCCGCTGCGGTCACTACAATGCCGAGACCATCCTGGCTGCTCCTGCCGCTACTGGCGAGCACAAGTATGACAAGGTCATGAAGGAAGCCAAGGCTGCCACCTGCACCGTTGATGGTTGGAAAGACTGGACCGTCTGCTCCGTTTGCGGCGCTACCCAGCCCGGCCATGACGGCTCTGCCGTTGCTGCTAAGGGTCACAGCACCGCTGGTGCTGCCTGGCACGTTGTAACCGAAGCCACCTGCGCCACCGAAGGCAAGATCGGCCAGGATTGCGTTATCTGCGGTGCTAAGAACATTAACACCCAGGCTACCCCCAAGAACAGCAACCACATCTGGGGCACCGAGCTGCCTGCTAAGCCCGCTACCTGCACCACCCCCGGCTGCGTTGAGCTGCAGCGCTGCTATGTTTGCGGCATCGTGAACTCCGCTATGGACTCTACCGGTCATTATCATGATGGCCGTGCCACCAAGGCTCTGGGCCATGACTTCGTGGTGCTGGGCACTGTTGCCCCCACGTGCACCAAGGCTGGTTATACTGCTACTGAGTGCAGCCGTTGCGGCCACAAGCAGCAGGTCACCATCCCCGCCACTGGCCACAGCGCTGTTTGGACTCCCAAGACCGCTACCAGCGAGTACACCCTGTGGGCTCTGCATTGCAACCTGTGCGACACCGATCTGGCTACCCAGGTTGTGTACAAGGGTCAGTCCGCTCCTTCCACCGGCACTGTCACCACCAGCTCTGCTGTTGACACCGGCAAGGCCAAGGCCGACATCAGCTACACTGCCAAGACCTCTGGCGTGAAGGATGTTGCGAAGACCACCACCACCAAGAAGACCACCACCACTGCGAAGACCACCACCACCGCCGCTAAGACCACCACCGCTGCCAAGACCGCTACCACCGCTGTCATCGTTGCCGCTCAGACCGAGGGCACCAAGCTGGTAGAGGGCCTGAACCTGATCGATGGTAAGGCCGTCGTGGTTGCCAAGGATGGCAAGGCTACCCTGGTTTACGCCGAGGATGGCTACACCGTGAAGCTGGCTGACGTTGAGCTGGTTGTTGGCGAAGCTGTTGCCTACACCGCTGACGACGTGGCTGTGGCTGAAGAAGCTGCCGCTGTTACCGCTTCCAAGTAATTCTTAAAGCAAAAAAGGAACGGCTCGAAAGAGCCGTTCTTTTTTGCGTATATAAAGCGGCTGGGGGAGGGGCGCGTGGCAAAACGTCACGGTATGTTCATCCCCCGGTCATTGCTTTTTGCTTATATCTGTGTTAAAATAATTTATCTTTGCAAAGGAAGAATGATGTATGCCCATGTTCAAAAAGCTGCTGTCCCTGTTTCTTTCCGTCATGCTGCTCTCGGTTTGTCTGCCTGCGCCCAACGCCCAGGCCCTTTCCTTTACCGTGACCCGCCCCACAACCAACGGCTACGGCATCGTGGGGGAGCGCGAGATTACTATGTCCGTAAAGCTGAGCGGCGGCCAGCAGCCCTTTGAAATCAGATTTCGGGTATACCTTAATGATAAATGCGTGCACAGCATAGAGGGCTATTGCAACGAAGGCTGCACCATGCATTATATGCCCAAGAAGGCCGGAACCTACCGCATGGAACTGACCATTGCCGATCAGAGCCATGATTCCACCGTGCTGACCTCCAAGATTCAGGTATCGCCCATTCCGCGCTATGAATATCCCGAAACCTGGGAGGCCACCCTCAAGGATGTGGAATTGACCGGGAACCTGCAGGATGACATGCTGGCCGTGGCCAAGTCCCAGCTGGGTTATGATGATGACAACGCCTTTATCATGCGGGACGGCGGCAAGCATTTTTATTCCCGCTACGGCGAATGGTACGGAGCGCCCTTTGCAGAATGGTGCGTGATATATCTTTCCTTCTGCGCGCACTATGCCAATGTGCCCGAAACGGTTTTCCCGCCCGAATCCAACGCGAAAAACCTGATGGATTATACTGCGGAGGCCGGCGGCTTCCATCCCAAGGGCGATGGATATACGCCCCAAAAGGGCGATATCATCTTCCTGGACTATATGGGCCAGGGCATTCCCACCCACGCGGGCTTTGTGGATGATTACGCTGACGGCGTGGTCTATACCGTGGAGGGCAATACCTCCCAGGGCGTCGTAGAGAAGGAATATGCGCTGGACTATGAAAGCTTGATCGGCTTTGGCAGCTTCCAGGCGCTGATGGATCGGGCGGGGATTTGATCCCCGGTCCGCCAACGTAAGCGTGTATCGCGTTGACGAATGATTCTGATGAGGGTATAATAAAGACGAGGCTGAGAAACGGTAAGGCTTGCGGAAAGAAAAAGGAGATGAGCGTATGGCGCTGGAGCTGTTGATGGATGAAGCAAAAGGGATGTCCGATGAAGCGCTGATGCAGGTTGTTCAGTACATGCGCTTTTTGAAGTGGGAGAAGAAAGAAAAGAAAGCTTTGTCTGTGGATGGAATGGATATTCTTCGGCAGCCCGGAATGTATCGTCATATGATAAAAATTGCGGATGATTTTGATGCGCCTTTGGACGATTTGAAGGAGTATATGTAATGCTGCTATTGGATACGCACGTCTTTTTATGGTTTGTCAACGGGGATGAAAAGCTGCCCCAAAGTATGATGCGCGATATCCAGACGGAAGATAAAGTGTATATCAGTATCGTATCATTTTGGGAAATGGCGATAAAAAGCAGTCTGGGAAAGCTTTCATTGCCGTGCTCTATTTCCAAATTGATGGAAGATTGCGAAAAAATGAATATAAACGTTCTGCATATCAGTGCTGTTCATCTGGAGCAATTGAAGTCTCTTCCCTGGGTACACCGTGATCCCTTTGACAGATTGATTATATGCCAAGCTCAAACCGAGGGGCTGAAACTGGCAACTGTGGATGAAAACATCAAGAAATACAGTGTTGAAACCATGGAGTAAAATAGCATTAATTGCAACAAAGAAAACGCGGCCAATAATGTTATGCGCGCCGTCGCGCAAGCGAAGCATGTAGGCGCGTTTTTTGCTATTTTTCTTCTATAACCTTGAAAACTGTCCGGTGAAAAGCTTCTTTGCTGCGCGGCCTGCGTTGCTTATTTCCGCTGTTCTGATGACGGTGAAAGGAATCGCCACTGGCGTTTCTTATTGTGTTTGTTTGACTTTGCATAATACCCGCGAAAGATGACAAAAATATAAAAGTGTGATATGATATGCGTACCGATAACCAAGGAGGCTTTGTATGCTGCGCGTGGGCAATATTGCTATCCCGCCGGGAGCGGACGCGGACAGGGCGGCCTATCAGGCCGCGCTGAAAAAGCTGCGCGTATCGCCCGCGCAGGTGGGGGACTGGCATATCGCCAAGCGCAGCGTGGACGCCCGGGACAAGGGGGACGTGCGCTTTGTTTACGCGGTGGATATCGCTCTCCGCGGGGATGAGGCCGCGCTGCTTTCCCGGTTAAAGCCGGGCGTCGCCGCGCCTGCGCCAAAGCCCGTACCGCTGCGGCCTGCCGTTTTGACGCCGCGCGCGCCCGCGCCGGTGGTGGTGGGCATGGGGCCCTGCGGCCTGTTTGCCGCGCTGTACCTTGCCCGGGCCGGGCTTAGGCCCATTTGCCTGGAGCGCGGGCAGCCCGTGGAGCAGCGGGCGCTGGATGTGAGCGCGTTTTTTGCGGGCGGGCCGCTGCTGGAGAGCAGCAACGTGCAGTTTGGCGAGGGTGGCGCGGGCGCATTCTCCGATGGAAAGCTGACCACCGGCATCAAGGATCCGCGCTGCCGCCAGGTGCTGGAAACGCTGCACAGCCACGGCGCGCCCGAGAGCATCCTCTGGCAGGCTCATCCCCACGTGGGTACAGACCGTCTGCCGCAAGTGGTGGCCTCCATCCGACGGGAAATCATTCGTTTGGGCGGCCAGGTGCTCTTCGACGCGCGGCTGACCGATCTTGAATTCCGCGATCACGCGCTTTTTGCCATTCGCTATCTCCAGGGCGGGCAGGAAAACGAATTGCCCGTCCGTCAAATGATATTGGCCATCGGCCACAGCGCCCGGGATACCTTTTCCATGCTGTATCAAAACGGCGTGCATATGGAGCAAAAGCCCTTTTCGGTGGGCGTGCGCATCGAGCACAGGCAGCAGTGGATCAACCGCGCCCAGTATGGGCGGTTTGCCGATGAGGGCAGCCTGGGCGCCGCGGAATACCACCTGAACTGCAAGCTCCCCGATGGCCGCGGCGCATACAGCTTTTGCATGTGCCCCGGGGGCCAGGTGATCGCCGCCGCCAGCGAGGCGGGCGGCGTATGCACCAACGGCATGAGCGTCTATGCCCGGGACGGCGAAAACGCCAACGCCGCGCTGCTGGTGGACGTGCGCACGGCCGATTTTCCCTCGGCCGATCCCCTGAGCGGCATGCAGCTGCAGCGCGAATGGGAGCGGCGCGCCTTTGCCGCCGGCGGACGCAATTATTACGCGCCGGTCCAGCGGGCGGAGGATCTGCTTGCGGGCCGCGCTTCGAAAAGGACCGGCGAGGTTTCGCCCACCTACCGGCCCGGCGTAACGCCCTGCGATCTGGCGGCGGTGCTGCCCGATTTTGCCGTGCGCGGCATCCGCGCGGCCATTCCGCTGCTGGCGCGGCGCCTGAGGGGCTTTGACCATCCGGACGCCCTGCTGACGGGCATTGAGGCGCGGTCCTCCAGCCCGG